>JAEZGQ010000156.1 GCA_023416895.1 Bacillota bacterium
CCCAAAAGCACGCCGCCGAAATAGCGCGTGGCAATAACGAGCGTATCCGTTACACCGCGGCTTTTCAAAACCTCCAGCATCGGAAGACCTGCCGTGCCGCCCGGTTCCCCATCGTCGCTGAAACGCGCGGTTTCAAAAAGCGGCCCAAGCGCATAGGCATAGCAGTTGTGCGTGGCATCCCAATGCTCTTTTCTGATGTCTGCAAGCGCGCAAAGTGCCTCCTCCTCGTTTTTGAGAGGGAAGCACCTTCCGATAAACCTTGATTTGTTTACCGTAAACTCAATGGTTACCCCGCGGCAAACCGTTGTATACGGACGAAGTTCAGGCATAACGCACCTTCTCGTCGCGAACCCGCATTACGCACCGAGAACGCGCACAAAACCCTTTTTGCCCTTTCTTAAAATCACACCCGCTTCAAGTGCTTCGGGCAGAAGCGTTGCGTAAACGTCGGTTACCTTTTCATCATCTTTAAACACCGCACCGCTTTCTATCATACGGCGTGCGTCGGACTTGCTGGAGCAAAGCTTGCCGAGTACCAGTAGGTCGGTCAAACGAAGGCCGGTTTCTTCGATTTGCTTTGCGTCGAGCGTAACGGTGGGCATGTTGTCAATGTCCCCGCCGCCGCCAAAAAGCGCCTCCGCAGCGGTTTGCGCCTTTTGGGCTTCCTCGGTTCCGTGTACCTGCTCGGTAAGGGTAAAGGCGAGCACGCGCTTGGCGTTGTTGAGCGCGGCGCCGCCCTCAGCGCAAAGCTCATTGATTTCATCAAGCGGCAAAAACGTAAGAAGGCACAAGCACTTTTTCACATCCGCATCGTCCACGTTCCGCCAGTACTGGTAGAAGTCGTAAACGGGCGTTTTCTCCTTGTCGAGCCACAGCGCGCCCTTTTCTGTTTTGCCCATTTTTTTGCCTTCGCTTGTGGTAAGAAGCGCTGTGGTAAGCGCGAAGGCGGGACGCTGTTCTTTGCGGCGAATCAAATCCGCACCGCCCAAAATGTTGCTCCACTGGTCGTCTCCGCCCATTTGAAGCACGCAGCCGTATTCGCGGTTGAGCACCAAAAAGTCGTAGCTTTGCATGAGCATATAGCCCATTTCAAAGAAGGTCAACCCGCGCTCCATGCGCTGCTTGTAGCAGTCGGCGCTGAGCATGCGGTTGACGGAAAAATGCACGCCGATGTCGCGCATAAAGTCCAAAAAGTTTAGGCTTCGAAGCCAGCGCGCGTTGTTTTCAAGCACGGCCTTACCTTCGGAAAAGTCGATGAGGCGCGCCATTTGCCTTTGGAAGCGCATGGCGTTTTCGTCAAGCTCTTCTATCGTCATCATACGGCGCATATCGGTTTTACCCGAAGGGTCGCCGATGGCCGCCGTGCCGCCGCCCAAGAGCACGATTGGCCTATGGCCAGCGCGCTGCATGTGCGCCATGGTCATAAGCGCTACATAATGGCCGATGTGAAGGCTGTCGGCCGTAGGGTCAAACCCGATGTAAAAGGTAACTTTCTCCTTCGAAAGAAGCTCCTTGAGCTCTTCCGGGTGTGAGCACTGGCGCGTAAAGCCGCGCGCCTCAAGCAGGTCGTAAACATTTTGCATGATCATTTCGCTCCGGTAAAAATGGTTGAGAATAGCTTAACACAGGGGGGTATGCGTTTCAACCGTTTTCGCGGCTGCAATGGGCTTGCAGAAAACGGAGGAACATAAGTCTGCGGCAAAATCAGGGGATGCTCTCGTATTCACGCATCCATTCCGCGCCGATCATATCGGAAGGCATGCTAAAAACGCTGGGCCCAACCGAAAGCAGAAGGTTGGGGGATTCCGGCGCGCAATTGCGCTTAAACTGCTGTGAGAAAAAGCGTGTGAGGAAAACGCGAAGCGTACGCTTTACCGTTTCGGGCAAAAATTCGAACGTGTTGCAGGCAAGGGTGAAAAGCTCGCGCGGGCCTTTTTTGTTGACGAGCATGTGGTAGGCGAAAAAATCATGCAGCTCGTAAGGCCCAATCAGCTCCTCCGTGCGCTGTTCCTGTTTGCCGTCCACAAGCGGCCAAAGCTCGGGGCTTATCGGGGTATCGAGAATGTCTTCAAGAAACTCCTTCACCTCGGGGAAACGCCCCTGCGCCTGTTTCACCGCCCGGCGCACCACGGTTTTTGGCAGCGATGCATTGATGCCGTATTGGGCCAAGTGGTCGCCGCCAAAGGTCGTCCACCCGAGCACCGCCTCAGAAAGGTCGCCAGTACCTACATCCAGAAGGTTTTCCATGTTGGAAAGCGAGAGCAGTATTTTTGTACGTTCGCGCGCCTGCGCGTTTTCGAACACCGCGTCGCGCCGCGCCTCGAAATTGTAGCCGATGTCGCGGAAATGCTGTGCGCACGCCTCACGGATGGAGATTTCGCGGTAACTGCACGAAAGTCCCTCCACAAGCGCGCGGGCGTTGTTTTTCGTACGCGCGCTGCTTCCAAACCCCGGCATGGATACGCCGAGCACCTTTTCGCGCTTTAATCCAAGCTTATCCGCCGCCGCCGCAGAAGCCAACAGCGCAAGCGCGCTATCTACCCCGCCCGAAACACCCACAACAAACCCCTCAGCCCCCATGAAGGAAAGCCTGCGGCTAAGGGCGGTCGCTTGAAGGTCGAGGATGCGTTTAAGCTCCTCCTCGGCTTCCAAAGCATCGTTGGAGAGATAGGTCTGGTTTTTGTGGCGCTGCTCCACATACGGTTCAAACGGGAACAGCGCGCCCGCGTCTACATCCGCATAAACAAACGCGTCACCGCCAAAAGGCGCAACCGCCTCAAGCACCTCGCCGCCCGCAGCGATGGCGCAAAGCCCATCGAACACAAACGATGTGGTGGACTCGCCCGCGTTGGGCGAGGCATAGGCGACCGCTGCGCCCGTGCGCGCCGAGTAGGCGGCAAGCTCGCGCTTGATTTGGCGAAAACTGCCTGCGGTAGCGTTGAGCGAGGAAGGCATTAAAATGGTATAACCGGGGTGTGGCTTGCTCTGCGTAAAAAGCTCACTGCCAAAACATACGGCAACGCGCGGAAACGGTGCGAGCGCGATTTCACAGCTATCCGCATAGTCCACCTCCGGTAAAAAGCCAAACGGTGCGTGAGAGCAGGAGGAAGGCAATATGGCGTACACGCGCGACCCGCGAAGAAGCGCCACGCAGGAGCGCACCTTGCCGTTGAGCAGGTACGGAAGTCCTACCGCAACGGTAACGCGGGTAAACTTGACCGCCTCTAAAATATCCCTAAGTGCGTTTTGCGCGGCACTAAGCACCAACGGCTGGCGTATGAGCGTGCCGATTGTGGCTCCTGTAAGGCAGAGCTCCGGCAGCACCAGATAGTCCGCGGAAACGGCGTCCGCCTTAAGAATACACTCAATTACGGCGGCGGCGTTTTTGGAAACGTCGCTCAACGTGATTTCCGGAGACGCGGCAGCCAGCCTCACCCGGTTGGAGGCCGCGTAGGAATGGAGCGCTTGCTGCATAAATTCACCTTCTTAAACGGCTTAACATATTTTTTAGCGGAGGTCGCGTGTGTAACCAACAACGAGAACGTTTCTTGCGCTACGGGTCGTTTTGTATGCTTATCTTCTCCACCGGACAGCCATATCATTTTGCTGGTAAATAAGAAAGCCTGCCCGTTTCAAAATGTTTTCCGACTTTGGATTATTTTCGGTTTCAGCGACAACATGGCTGATCTCTTTTTGCGCCAAGGCCCACTCACAAAGCGTTTGAACAGCCTCCGTCATGTAGCCCTCCCCTTCAAATTCCGGGTTGAGCCCATAGCCGATTTCGACTTCGCGATTCTCGTTAGGCAAGCCCATGAGGGCGATTTCGCCCATCACGACGCTGTCGGTTTTGCGCACGATGAACCACACGGTATGGTATAGGTAGTTGCCGGCATCGCTTTGTGCTTTCAAGTATCGAGCACGTATAAAGTCAACAAAATGCCCTTGAACCGGTTCACCCCGATAACTGCAATTCAGCGCATCTTCTAAAGCCTTCACATCTTCCAGCCATAAATGCAACTGTTTTGCCGTTAGAGGAATCAACGCCAATCGCTCCGCTTCCAACTTCATAAAATCGCCTCAACGCATCAGCTTTTCGCGTGTCCAAACACCTTCGTGCATGAGGAACTTTTTACATGATTTCCTGTCATATTATACCATTTGAGCGATTGCGGCGCAAACCCGACGGTTTTTCATTTTTCGCAGGATTTCACGCTGTTTGTTTGACACTTTTTTCAAACATATATCCGTATCATAAAGTCATGTAGGACAAGCATAACCCCATCCAAAACGAAGCAGGTGTCAGCGCGTGCATGAAGCTGTAATGAGGCTCAAAAGCCTCCTTCTCCCATATTTCAAACGCCGCGCATTCCCGTTTGAGGCGGCGGAATTTTTCTTGTCCGTTCTTCTTGGCGCGTCCGCCTATGGCGAAAGCGGGCTTTCGCCGCTTGGCGCCGCCTGCGTGGGCGCGGTGTTTCTTTGCGGCACAACCCCCTACTTTGCCCTCGCGGGCGCGGTTTTGGGGTCGCTTCTGGGCGCAAACTACGCTTCTGCCGCCGCCTGCGCGGTGTTCGCGGCGGCGTGTCTGCTTTTAAAGAGCTGGCGCGGGGCCTTAAAAAACCGTGAAAAGCTTGCGCTTTTGATTGCCGTGCAGCTTGTTCTTCTACCCATCTTTTACATGCAAACGCTTGAGGATGCGATGGTTGGGCTAAGCAGCATGGTGCTTGCCGTGCTTGCCGCGGCTGCGCTTAAAAATGCGCGCGCCGCGTTCGAAGCGGCCGCCAAAAAGCGAATGCTCTCCAATTTGGAGCAGGCGTCGCTTGTGGCACTTGGCGCGTTCATCGTGTTTTCCGTAGGCGGTTTCGCGCCGCTTGAAGTGAGCGTAGGTGCCGTTTTGGCAGCGTTTTTCTCGCTTTTGGCGGCGGGTACAAAAGGGCCTTCCGCGGTTGCGGCATCGGTCATTTTCGGGGCGAGCTGCGTACTTGTGGGCGGGGCAAGCATGCTGTTTCTGGGTGCGCTTGCGGCCTGTACGTTATGCGCCTCATTTTTGCGCCGCGCGGGGCGCTGGGGCCTCGCGGGCGGTTTTTTTGTTCCGGCGGCGTTGATTTCGTACTTTGTGGGCGGCATCAACTCGCTTTCCGCTTGGGAAGCGGGCTTTGCCTCTGGACTTTTTGCGCTTTTGCCCAACAAGGCCATGCGCGTGCTTGAAGCGGCAGCCCTCCCTGCAGAAGATGAGCAGGCTAAGCGGGCGCTCATCACGGTGCGCGCACGACTTCAGGATCTGGCCGGCGTGGTTTCTCGCCTGAGCGATCTTTTCGATCCCAATGACGAGGCGCAAGGCTTTGTTTCGCGTCAGCTTTTTGGCGTTTGCGGCGCTTTGAACACGCTCTCGGAAGCCACCTATCCGCGCCGCCCGTACCGGCGCTATGAAATACGCATCGGCGCTGCTGCGTGTCCCAAGGAGGGCAATAGCGAAACGGGGGACAGCATGGGCATGCGCGAAGCGAGCGGCAACCTTTTGCTGATGCTGTCAGACGGCATGGGCGCGGGCGCAGAGGCGCACAGGGAAAGCGCTGCGGCCGTTGCGCTTTTGGGGGATTTGATGAGCGTTGGCTTCGAACTTGAAAGCGCGCTTGAGTGCGTAAACCGGCTTTTGCTTTTGCGCAGGCAAAACGATATGTACGCCACGCTCGACACGGCGCTGATCGACCTGAAAACAGGCTCGGCGCGATTCATAAAATTCGGCGCACCGCCAAGCTACATTTTGCGCGACGGAAAGATCATCACCATTTACGCGGAGGCAATGCCCATCGGCGTCATGAAGGACGCGCACCCCGCCGTGCAGAATGTGGCGCTCAAGCACGGTGATGCGGTGATTTTGATGACGGACGGCGCGTTCGACGCGCTCGGCACGGAGCTTTTTGCCTCGCTGCTTGAAAAAGTTTACGCGGCCAACACAGCGGACGATGCAGCAAACGCACTTTTGCGCTGCGCGCGCGAAAAAAGCGGAGCGGACGATATCAGCGTGCTCGTGGCGAGGATTATATAGAACCGCAAATACGCATACTTTATACCACCCATGTGCCCTAAGGCCATATGGGTGGTATGGTTGCCCAAAAATATTAGTAAGTTTGTCACAATTGCATTCTTCAAAGCGCGAAAGCCAGATGATATAATGGTAATATCAAGCGGAAAGGCTTTTGCAAATGAAGAATATCTGCGTGTTCGGCGCGTCAAGCAACCGTATCGACCAGAAATACAAAGATTGTGCGGTGGAGCTTGGTTCCCTTTTGGCCCAAAACGGACTTGGCCTTGTTTTCGGCGGTGGCCGTTTGGGGCTGATGGGTGCCGTGGCGAAAAGCGTACGAGCCGCGGGCGGCCACATCATCGGCGTGATCCCCGAAAAGCTCAACCAGCCGGGCATCGCTTACGAGGCATGCGACGAACTTCTTGTTACCGCCACCATGCACGAACGCAAGGCCACCATGGAACGCCTGAGCAGCGGTTTTGTTGTGCTGCCCGGGGGCTTTGGCACGCTTGAAGAAGCGCTTGAGGTAATTACGCTGGCGCAACTTTCGTATTTGAGTGCGCCCATCGTATTCCTTAATGTGGATAGCTACTATGATCCGCTTGTAAAGCAGCTTGCTTTGTGCGTGGACGCAAAATTTACCAACCCTGCGTATATGGGGCTTTTCCGCTGTGCCGCCTCCGCCAAAGAGGCGATTGAGCAAATTTTGAACCATACGCCCCCCGACCTTCCCGATAAAATGGAGGATGCGTTAAAGCAGCAATGAGTGAAACAATAAAACAGCCAAGCATCATGGTTTGCGTGACGGGGCAGAAATCCTGTGACAGGCTCATCAACCGCGGGATTGAGCGCAGCGCGGGAGACATCCCCATTCACGTGGTACACTGCGTTGAGACAGGACACAATTTTTTAGGTTCCCCCTATGAGGCGGACGCCATTGAGTACCTGTTTACCGCGGCACAAGTTGCGGGCGCGGAGCTAAACCTACTTCGTGCGGACGATGTGGACGATGCCCTTGTCGGCTACGCAAAGGAAAACGGCGTGACCCTCATCGTAATGGGCGCGGCCTCCGAGCGCAACCGCAGCAATGGTGAAAACATTGCCGTACGCCTGCAAAGAAGGCTCCCCGAGGTGGAATTCGACATCGTGGACGGCTTGCAGAACTAAACCCCTTTTGTACAAAACGGAATTTTTTTCTCTTTTCAAAATGCAAAACGGCGGCTGAACGCTTTTAAAAGGCGGGCAGGCGCCGTTTTACTTGTTTCTACAAAGAAAAGACCGCGGGTCTTGATCATTCCGTAAGTATAGAAACATTACAATGATAGAATTATAACACCTTTTGCAAATTTTCGTCATATTCCATCCCGCCAATCCATTATTACATTTAGAGGAACAAACTTGGGAAAACATTCGTGAACGGAGAGGATACTTTGCCTTTCCAGCCAACTTGAAAGGAGCGTTTATGAAAAAAATCGCTTGCCTCATTTTGACGATTTGCTTTAGCTTGTCTGTGTTCCCGGCTGCCGCACAGGCCGACAGCTTATCCAGAATGATTACGCCTTTTGCTGTAGTGCATTGCGAGAAAGGGGACAAGTTAGGCAGACTTGTTTACAACACAACACCGCCGTATGCACTTGGTACGAAAACAAGAAGCTGCATTCACGGAGGAGTTGGCGTAGTTGACTGGTGCACCAAATATCACGTTGTAACAACCGTGCATTGCACCCTCTGCACCTACAAATCCGTCGCTGACGACTACACCTATTGGAGAGCTTGGAATTGCGGCGACTAATTTGGTCATAACCCACGACGCAGTTCAGGAGGCCATAGCTAGGCCTCCTGAGCGCTTTTATCACTTTGAATTTATATGAGGCTTGAAAAAATGAAGAAGTTGTTCTTTTACGGCATCTGCATCGTACTGGCGCTTGTTCTTTGTTCTTGCGCCGCTATAGACGGCAATGTTGCAACAAACTTGGAGATTTTAACGTCGGACGAACTTTCTGGCAGGCTTTGCATTGCGGAGGGTGCGGAAAAAACCGCCGCGTTTCTCGCTGAAAAGCTCGAGGCGGCGGGAATGGAGCCGTATTCCGGCGGTTATACCATACCCTTCATCTATACCTTGCCTGTTCCGAGTACGATGCGGCTTGTGATTTACACCGAACAAGGTAAAACCGTGCTGAACGAGGGCGTGGATTATACATACCCCCTTCTGCCCTCAATTACCATCAAGGGCACCATACAGCGGGCGGCGGGCAGCGGCGAGGAAAGAAGCTTTTCCGTTCAAACGGAAGGCGACGTGGCGCTTACTTTAAAACAATCCGATTTCCGCAGCGGAAACGGCCCCGTGTTTACGGGCGCTACGCCGCTGGAGGCTGTGACGCTCGGCCTTAGCGAGGAGGCCATGAACACCGTAGAGCAAAACGCGGGGCAGCCGATCGAGTTTTCGTATGCCGCAACGGAGCAGGCGGTTACCTTGCAAAACGTAATGGGCGTGCTGCCGGGAAAAGACCGAACGCGCGCCGTGGTGCTGGGCGCGCATTATGACCATATGGGAACCGTGGGCGCCACGGTTTACCGTGGCGCGGTGGATAACGCCTCCGGCGTGGCCGCCCTTTTGAACGTGATCCGCGGCCTACGCGGTGCGCAGCCGGAGGTGGATGTAGTTTTTACATTTTGGAATGCCGAGGAAATCGGCTGCCTTGGAAGCAGCGCCGTCGCAGAGGATCTCAAGAACCGCTATGACGAACTTTGTTATATTAACATCGACTGCGTTGGTTTGAAAAATGCCGGGCCTGTGCTTGTTACCACGCTGAATGCCTCCGGCCCGCTCACACGCACGCTTGCAGAACTGCTTACGGATAACGGCTATGCAAACGCCGTCGCCGCGCAGGAAAGCATGCAGAGCGACCATCAGAGCTTTTCTTTTTGCGGCTCCGTAAACCTTGGGCAAAGCATGGATGCCTTGATAAGCACGATTCACCGCCCGTCGGATACCATAGATGGCTTGGACGTTGATGAAATTACGAAGCTTTCCGCCGCGCTGGCAGAGGTTTTAAAAAACTCCTCGTTCGAGCTTATAGAGGCGGCGCGAGAAAGAACCACTGCGGTAAAAACCACGGACATCGTTTGGCCAGAGGGAAACTTTGAACAAATGACCTATGGAGAACAGTACAAATACATGGCGACCGTAAAAGCGCAGCTCGCCTACGACGAATACGTTATTCTTCCCATTCAGGGCGGAACCACAAGCATAGCCGGAAAGGATGGCGAATGCTTCACCTCGCTTGCCAACGCACAAAAACTGTATCCGTTGGTTTCCGTGCCGGAGCAGTTGGGGGATTATGCGCTAAAACAAATCTATATTTATGCAAATGTCACCCCCGCCGTTGCGGGTGCGGAGGAAGAACCCTATCAAGTCATAAAAAGGGATTTCTCCATGCAAAATATAACCGGCATCGAGCTTTGCTACGAGCAAAACGGAAGGGCGGTCGTTTACCACGAATACTATAACCAGCGTACCGACGTTGAAGCATTCGCCACCTCTTACGGGTGGGCGCAGCCTGCGCCGGACGGAGAAGGCGCGTGGATCAGCTACGTCGAGGAGGGCGGGCTGCTCGGGGCATACGTCATGAAGCTTTCGGATAGAACGATTGCCGAAACTCAAAACTGCCAGCTATATTTAAACGACGACGGCACCTATTCGCCCCTTCTTTCAGATTCGCCCGACTTTACGGTTGAAACCCTGCTCGCGGCGGTTGACCTGGTGAAACAGTCGCAGCCGCTCATCTCCATCATCGGGTTTGAAAAATAGAGTGCCATTGAACTGCTTGCTGCGGCACTATTCCTCTTTCGCCGCCGCAAGCTCTTGAAGCCAAAGCTCACGAGAAGCATCCGAAGGCATACGCCAATCCCCACGCGGGGAAAGGCACACGGAGCCAATCTTTACCCCGTCGGGCAGGCAGGAGCGTTTGAACTGCTGGGAGAAAAACCGCTTGTAAAAAAGCGTAAGCCACTTGTAAATTTCCTCGCGCACATATTTTCCTTCAAACGCGAGGGTCGCAAGCAGCAATATTTTTCGTGGCGAAAAACCGTTTCGCACCATGTTGTAAAGGAAAAAGTCGTGGAGCTCGTAAGGGCCTATGGCATCTTCGGTTTTTTGCGCGATGTTTCCGTTTTTGTCGGCCGGCAAAAGCTCGGGGCTCACGGGTGTATCGAGCACGTCAAAAAGCGCCGCCGATGTTTTTTTGTTGTCCGCCGCTTCCGCGTACCAGCGCACCAAATGCCGCACAAGCGTCTTTGGCACGCCCGCGTTGACGGCATAATGGCTCATGTGGTCGCCGTTGTAGGTACACCAGCCAAGCGCAAGCTCCGAAAGGTCGCCCGTACCCACAACTAGCCCGTTCGCTTGGTTTGCGATGTCCATTAATATTTGCGTGCGCTCGCGTGCCTGCGTATTTTCGTAGGTAACGTCGTGGTTATTTGGGTCGTGGCCGATGTCCGAAAAATGCTGCAGACACGCTTTTTCAATACTGATTTCGCGCATGGAAGCACCCAGTTCGCGCATGAGAGTGAGCGCGTTTTCCTTGGTGCGCCCGGTAGTGCCGGGGCCGGGCATGGTAACTGCTATGAGGTTTTCGGTTGAAAGCCCAAGGCTTTTAAGCGCGTCCGCCGTCACAAGCAGAGCAAGCGTGGAGTCAAGCCCGCCCGAAACGCCGATGACCGCTTTTTGGATGCCAACTTTTCGCATCCGCTCGGCAAGCCCCACCGACTGAAGCCTGAAAATTTCTTGGCAGCGCGCGTCTTTTTCCTGCGGCTTTCTTGGCACGAACGGGTAAGCGTTCACGGAAAAAGCGGGCGTAACATCCATCTCCTCCTCGCGCGAAAATTCCGCCACGCGGCAGGCCTCTACCTTACTCCAACCCAAAAAGCTGTTGAACTTTCGCCTGTCGTTCATGAGCTTTTCCACGTCCACATCGGCACACACATAGGAGGATTCCTTCGGATAAATCATCTCATGTGCCACAAAGCCGTTTTCAGCAACCATGCTATGGCCGCTGAACACAAGGTCGGTGGTAGATTCCCATTGACCGGCGGAGCAGTAAGCATATGCCGCGTAGCATTTTGCGGACTGGAGCTTTACCATGTCGCGCCTGTAATCCGCCTTGGTGACGGATTCGTTGCTCGCAGAAAGGTTCAAAAGCACGTTTGCCCCGCAAAGCGCGTGGTGCGAACTCGGCGGGATAGGAACCCACAGATCCTCGCAAATCTCAACGCCCACACAAAGCTTTTGATCCGCGCTTTGGAACAAAAGCCTTTCGTCAAACGGCACCGTTTGCCCGCACAGTTGCAGAGTATCGCTTTGGCGCATACACGCCGGGGCAAACCAGCGCCTTTCGTAAAATTCGTTGTAATTGGCCAAAAAGGTTTTCGGAACAACACCCAAGATTTTTCCTTTATGAAACACCGCAGCACAGTTGAAAAGCTGGCTGTCCGCTTCCACGGGAAGGCCTACGGCCGCAAGCATATCAAAGGCTTTCGTGCGCTCGAGGATGCTCGAAAGCGCGCTTTTTGCCGCATCGAGAAGGTTTTTCTGGTGAAACAGATCCGCGCAGGTATAGCCGGTAACGCAAAGTTCAGGAAACACCATTACGCTTACGCCTTCCGCTGCACCGCGTTCCATGAGATTTGCGATTTCTTCCGCGTTAAAAAACGGATTACCCACTTTGATTTGCGGCACCGCAGCCGCCACGCGCACATAGCCGTAATCGCCAAGCTTCATTTTCCAATTTCCTCCAAAACCTCAAAACCCTTCATGCTACATAACGCGCCACGCAGTTTTTGCACGCGCACGTTTTGATTAGTATACCATAAATGCGCGGTAGATATGGCTGCGTAAGCGCATACGTATGCACCCGTGTGAGAAAGCTGCACATTTCCACTTTTCTTCTCCTATGGTATAATGTCCGCAAGCGGCGCATGCGATCTTTGGACTTGCAGCCAAACGCACATGCGCGGATTCTACCATAAGCCGCTTTGCTGTTATGTGTAGAATGGTTTAAAAAGCTGCTGCGATACGGTTCTGGTATATACGCTGCATTTTTTAAAAGATCGTGTTTGTTTTAAGGGAACTTAAACGGCGCGTGCGCCGTATTATTTGTTGAGAGGAGTACGAAAATGCCCGCACGGGATTTTGAATCCATTTATGCGGACTGCTCCCGCTTGGTATATTGGACGGCATATGGGGTTTTAAAGTCTCAGGCCGACGCGATGGATGTTTCGCAAAACGTGTTTTTGCGTGTTTTAAAGCACCTCCGTAAGCTTGAGGAAATGAACGACGCACAACTTCGTGGCTGGCTCTACCGCGTTACAGTGAACGTTTGCCTCGATTTAAAGCGCAAGCAGCGCCGCGAGGTCATCACCGACGATGGGTTTGAAGCGCTCCCCGTTTCCGAAGGCGATCTTCCTGAGGCGGCCGCGCTGAGCGCAGAGCAGAAGCGCATTTTGCACAGCGCCATTGAGACGTTGCCCGACATTTACCGCGAAACGGTCGTACTGCATTATTTTTCCGGTTTGAGCTATGATGAAATCGCCGCGTATACGGGCGTTAGCGAAGGTACCGTAAAGTCCCGCATGTCGCGCGCGAAAGACAAGCTCTTTTCCCTGCTGAAGGATGGTGAGAAAAATGGCTGACAGAATGGATGAAATCTTGCGCACGGTCGCCCAAGAGGCCGACAGGGGCGTGGATTACGCTGCGCTGCACGACGCCATTTTGGTTGCACACAAAAAGAAACAACGGACGTTTTCAAGCTCCGCACGGATGCTCTCGTATGCGGCGGTGTTTGTGGTCGTCATAGGCTTAGGTGCTCTCGCCTTTTCGCGCGAGCTTTTGGGTGCTGCGCCCAAATCTACGGAAATGGCAGCGCCGAGCGACGAGTTGTACGGGTTTGCCGCTGCTGCGGAAGACGGCGCGAAGGCACCCGAGGCCCCCGCTGCTATGCCCGAAGATGCGCGCAGCGACAACGGTGCGGGAGAAGCCGCGGCCGCCACAGAGGCTCCCATGCTGACCGCACAAAGCATTACTGGCTCGGGCGACTCATTTACCCTCGACCCAACCGCCTACGCCACGGAGGTTCTTGCAACCGAAAACGCCGTATTGATGGACGCAGGAACGCTTTCCATCGAGCCCGACAAAAGCCTCGTGGGTCAGTCGCTTTGCGGCGGCATAAGCTGCAACACAAGCTATAGCGGCGTATACATTGAACCCATGGAGGGTGCTCCTGCGCTTTCCAAGGCGCTCGTGGCCGACTACGGCAACGGCGAGCTCCATATTTACTGGAGCGCTTCTAAAACTTTGCACGTTTACGCCACCGCCATCGGCTATACCGCAGAGGATGCCATTGCGCTTTTGACGCAGCTAGGGTAAGCTTAAAGATAGCAAACTCGAGGAGGCGCAACTATGGGGCGAATGAATCTTTTGAGCAGCATCGTAAACCCTCAGTCCAACCAGGTTGAGGGTTTTTGTATTGTCCGCAGCGTTGTGCAAAAAAGCAACGTCAAGGGCAGCGATTATCTTGATTTCATTTTGGCCGATGCGGGCGGCGAGGTTGTTGCAAAGCTATGGGACTACAGCCCCGAGCAGCACGGCAGCTACTATCCGGACGCGCTTGTGAAGGTGCGCGGTACCATCAACATGTGGAAGGAATCCGAACAGCTTAAAATCGACCGCATCCGTCCTGTGAAAGATGGCGACACGGTGGACATGAGCGCGTTCGTGCCTACGGCCCCCATCGCGGGCGAAGTTCTGTTCGACGAGCTGTACCGCTGCGCGGAAGGCTTTCACAACAACGATATTCGCATGCTTACGCAGTACATCCTGCGCGAAAACAAGGAAAAGCTCATCAAATATCCGGCTGCGCTTAAGCTGCACCATGCCATGCGCAGCGGGCTTTTGTACCATACCCGCACCATGCTGCAAGCCGCAAAGGCACTTTGCGACGTATACGAGCCCATTTACCCCACCCTCAACCGCGACCTTGTGTATGCAGGCATCATGCTGCATGACGTAGCGAAGGTGGAAGAGCTCACCGTAGGCGAGCTAGGGCTTGCCAACGGCTACAGCATGCCCGGGCAGCTTCTCGGGCACATCGCCATGGGCGTAGGAATGCTTGCGCGCGCCGCGGCGGAATTGATGGTGGATGAAAAGCAAACTGTGCTACTGCAACACATCCTCCTTTCGCACCACGATACGCCCGAGCATGGAAGCCCCAAGGCCCCCATGTTTCCCGAGGCGGAAATCGTAAGCCAGATTGACCTTTTGGATTCGCGCCTATACGAAATGTACGACGCGCTTTCCTCCGTGGCGCAGGGTGAGTTTTCCGAGCGGCAATGGGCGCTCGACAACCGGCAGT
>JAEZGQ010000025.1 GCA_023416895.1 Bacillota bacterium
AATCGTGTTGGTCTGATAAAACACCGTTACCGCTACGGTACCCTGCAAGTACCCCAAAAGTGGCAAACGGGTAAGCGGCTGCGAAATAAGAAAGCACAAACAACCGAGTGCAAACGCAAGCGCACCGCGCCAAAAAGCGTTCGTTTTACGAACCTGCAAAGCCTGCTCCATAAATCCTCCCCATCTGAAAAAGGATACGTCCCGATGCGCATAGTATACCATAAAAAGGAAACGCATTTAAGCAAGGGCACAAGGGTTTCTTTTCAAAGCGACAAAAGAACAGCAGATGCTTAAAAACATATGAACATCCGTCAGGGTGCCATGTTTTTAAGCCCGTTGATATACTTCACATGCGCGACGGGGGAACGGTCAAGCGCCGGATCATCCGGAATAAAAAGCTCGGTGAGCTTTTCTAGATTGCGAAGGGGTTCCAAGCTTTTAATGCCGATACAGCCCGTCAAATCTAGAAATGCAAGATCCTTCATGCCCGCGACAGGGGAAAGGTCGCAAAGGTTGGGGCTGTCCTGCAACGCAAGGATTTTTAGGTTTACCAAAGGCTCAAGCGGCGTAATGTCCTCTACCGCACAGTATTTCAAATACAGCGCGTCAAGCTGCGTCAGGCCGGAAAGCTCTTTTAAGTCAAGCTCTGTCATTTCAATAAGCCCCAGGTTTGTAAGCGCAGTTAGGGAGGAA
Organism: Bacillota bacterium; assembly: GCA_023416895.1. Lineage (GTDB taxonomy): Bacteria > Bacillota > Clostridia > Christensenellales > CAG-138 > UBA7707. The sequence goes on from JAEZGQ010000025.1 coordinate 694, forward strand.
AGCACAGAGATATCCGCACCCGCCGAGGGCCATTGGAGCGACAGCGCGGTAAGATTGGGCAGGTTTTCAAGGAGTGCGAAGTCATATTCCTCACCGCTCAAAGAAAGGGTAAGGGAGGTTAACTGCTTCAATTCGCCGATGGGAGAAAGATCCAAAGGCTGTTCCAAAGCGTCGTGATAAACCACCCTAAGCTCGCGAAGATTTTGAAAATGCCGCAAATCTGCAAGGCTTGTTACGCCCGCCGTAAGAGAAAGGGAGGTAATTGCTTGAAGTTCAGCCTCCGTTATGGGCTCACCTTCGGGTTTTGACAGGACATATCGTACTTCCTCTTCAAAAACAGGGTCGGTCCATACTATGACGGAGGCGGCAGTTTGCACGGGAACAAAACTTATTACGGGAACGGCCGCAGAGGAAGGCGGTTGAGCCTCACTTTTCACAGGTGTGGCGCAGCAGGTGAAAAGAAGCGCGCAAAGAGGGAAAACAAAAGCTGCGAGAGAGCAAAAGAAACGCTTTTTCATAAAGCAGCCTCCACGACGAAATTCATATTCATTATGGCATTGCCAAACGGAGAAGGCAATATAAGAACATAAAAAAGCGCCGCAGCTTTTGCTGCACGGCGCCTTTTAAAAAGTCGAGAAAACCTTAGAGATTCGTTTTTATTTCGTACCGAAGAGCCTGTCGCCCGCATCGCCGAGGCCGGGAACGATGTAGCCATGGTCGTTGAGGAAGCTGTCGAGTGAGGCCACGAAAATATCCACGTCGGGGTGCGCATCCCGCACCGCCTTCACACCTTCGGGCGCGGCGATGAGGTTCACAAGCTTCACGTTTTTGCAGCCGGCCTTTTTCACAAGGGTAATGGCCTCCACAGCCGAGCCGCCGGTGGCGAGCATCGGGTCTACGATGATGATGTCGCGCTCCTGAACGTCTTGCGGCAGCTTGCAATAGTAATCCACCGGTTTAAGGGTTTCCGGGTCGCGGTACAGGCCGATGTGGCCGACCTTCGCCGCGGGGATAAGGCTCAAAAGGCCATCCACCATGCCCAAGCCTGCGCGCAAAATCGGAACGATGCCAAGCTTTTTGCCCGCAAGCTCCTTTGCATGTGCGGGGCCGATGGGCGTTTCCACCACGATCTCCGCCAGAGGAAGGTCGCGCGTAGCTTCATAGCACAGCAGCATGGCGAGCTCCTGCACCAGCTCGCGGAATTCCTTTGGGCCCGTATGAATGTCCCTCAGGTGCGAGAGCTTGTGCTGTACGAGCGGATGGTCGATGACCGTTACTTTTCCCATGTTGTTTGCTCCTTTCGGCTGTATGTAATGGATTTTAGCGTTCGTTTGTCGTTTCAAAAGTGCTGATTTTATCGATGCGGCGCTGGTGACGTTCCGCAGATGAAAACTCGGTGCCGAGCCACACCGCCACGATAGCCTTTGCGGTTTCGGGCCCTATGATGCGGCCGCCCAAAGCGAGCATGTTGGAATCGTTGTGCTCGCGGGTGAGCTTGGCGGTCAAAAGATCGCCGCAGAGCGCGCAGCGCACGCCCTTTACCTTGTTTGCGGAAATGCTCATGCCAATGCCCGTGCCGCATATAAGAATGCCACGGTCAAATTCGGAAGCGGCAACGGCTTGTGCGGCCGGAATCGCATAATCCGAATAGTCCGTGGCATCTTCGGTACGGCATCCAAAATCCGTAACCTCATGCCCAAGGGCTTCAAGAAAAGGTAAGAGCATGGCTTTGTACTCAAATCCGCCGTGGTCGCTTGCGATGACGATTTTCATGGAATCTCCTCTTTCGTGTGTGGTAAGTGCGCAGTTGGTTCGCTTACATCGTTTTGAAACCGGCCGCGCGCAAAAGCCGGTTCATATAGGCAAGGCCAAGCTCCTGCTCGGGCAGGGCCTCGGTGAAAATGATGTCCGCCTTTGCGCCGTATTCCCTGAGCTTGGCAAAAAGGTTTGCGCAGAAGGTCTCCGGCGCAGTTCTGTCGCCTATTATAGCATACCTTCTTCCGCCGTAAAAGGTTTGGGTTTGCGTACTCGCAAAAATTACGCACACTTTTCCGTCCGCCGTTTCCAGATCGTACGCACGGCGGATGCGCTGTGCCGCCTCTTTGGGGTCGCCGCCCGCCACGAGCACCTGTGCGTCGGGCGCGTAATGCTTGTACTTCATGCCGGGGGAGCGCGCGGCTTCGCCTTCCTGAAGCGGGGAGAGTATGCTCTTTGCAAGCGCAACGGGGCCAATCACCGTTTCAAGCATTTCCCGGGTAATGGCGCCGGGGCGGAGTATGGTGGGCGCGCCTGCAAGCGAAAGCACCGTGGACTCAAGCCCTACGCGGCAGGGGCCGCCATCGAGGATGACATCTACAATGCCGTTGAGGTCGTCGAGCACATGCTTGGCGGTGGTGGGGCTTGGCCTGCCGGAAGGGTTGGCGCTTGGCGCCGCTACCGGCACCTGCGCCTCGCGCAAAAACGCGAGCGCGGTTTTGTGGTCGGGCATGCGCACGGCAACCGTATCGAGCCCCGCCGTAACCTCGTAGGGAATGCGTTCGCTCTTTTCGTAAACGATGGAAAGCGGGCCGGGCCAGAAGGTATCCATCAAAACACGCGCCTTGTCTGGCACGCTTGACCAAAGCTTTCTCGCATCGCTCTTGGAGGCGACGTGCAAAATAAGGGGGTTGTCGGAAGGACGCCCTTTGGCCTCGAATATCTTCTTTACCGCTTCGCCGTCAAAGCCGTTTGCCCCAAGGCCGTACACGGTTTCCGTGGGAAACGCCACAAGCCCGCCCTCGCGAAGGATTCTCCCCGCGTGGCGAGCGCCGTTTTCTTTTTGTGTTGTGGCGTTAAAAAGCTCGGTTTTCATACCTGCCCCGTTTCGCCGCTCAGCTTTGCGGCTCTTTCCGCAAGGCTGAGTGCATCCAAAAGCTCGTCCATATCCCCATCGAGGAAGGCTTCGAGCTTATAAAGCGTAAGGTTGATGCGGTGGTCGGTTACGCGCCCTTGGGGGAAGTTGTAGGTGCGGATGCGCTCGCTGCGGTCGCCGCTGCCTACCATGCTTTTGCGCGAGGAGGATTCTTCCATCGCCTGCTTGTTCTGATAAAGCTCCATGAGCCTGCTTTTGAGCACGCGCATGGCTTTTTCGCGGTTTTTGTGCTGGCTGCGTTCATCCTGACACTGTACCACAAGCCCCGAGGGAAGGTGCGTGATACGGATGGCGCTTTCGGTCTTGTTTACGTGCTGGCCACCCGCGCCGCCACTTCGGTATGTGTCAATTTGAAGGTCCTTCGGGTCGATGTCGACCTCTACATCTTCCGCCTCGGGCATCACAGCTACCGTCGCGGCGCTCGTGTGGATGCGCCCCTGCGACTCGGTTTCCGGCACGCGCTGCACGCGGTGTACGCCGCTTTCAAACTTCATGCGCGAATACGCGCCTTTGCCGGAAACGGAAAGAATCGCTTCCTTCAGCCCGCCCATTTCCGCAAGACTTTCGCTCAAAAACTCGTATTTAAAACCGTGGCGCTCCGCGTAGCGCTGGTACATGCGCAAAAGGTCGGCGCCGAAAAGCGCGGCCTCCTCGCCGCCCGTGCCCGCGCGGATCTCGATGATTACGTTCTTGTCGTCGTTTTTATCCTTCGGGAGAAGCAAAAGCTTAAGGCTGTCGGTAAGCTCCTCCATTTTTGTGGTCAATTCCTCGATTTCCGCGTAGATGAGTTCTTTCATTCCCGCGTCCGCGTCATGCAGCATGGTTTTACAGCCATCAAGCTCCGTCTGCGCAGCCATGTACGCATCGTACGCGGCGACAATCTCCTCAAGCGAGGCATGCTCTTTCACAAGCTCGCGCCAGCGCGCCTGGTCGCTCATCGCGTCGGGCGAGCTTAAAAAAAGAGTCAGTTCGTCATAACGCGCCTTGATGGATTTGAGCCGTTCAAGCATACAACACCCCCGTGTGTTTTTCTAAGAAATAACCTGTGAATAGGCTGCGTAAAAAAGCGGACTGCTGTGCAAACATTCCTAAAATGCTACAACAACTTCAAGAATTCATGCGCTCCCTATTATAAGCTTCACGCGCGCGCAATGGCAAGCGTTCTGTGATTTTTACACCTGCACGGCCACAACGCGCTCCACGCCGCAAAGGTCTTTAAGCACATAGGCGTTTTCAAACAGCGCCTTCACATCCTCCGCCTGAAAAATGCCGACCTCCAGAAGAAGCGTACCGCCCGTGTTGAGATGCGCTTTGTACCTTTGCGCGATGCGCCGGTAGAAACAAAGCCCGTCTTCGCCGCCGTCAAGTGCAAGGCGCGGCTCGAAAAGTACTTCCTTTTGCAGCGACGCAAGGTCGCCTGTGGGGATATAAGGCGGGTTGCAGACGATCAAATCAAAAGAAAGGCCATTGACCGAATCAAAAAGATCGCCCTGCAAAAACGAGGCGGAAATGCCGTTTCGTGCGGCGTTTTTTTGTGAAAGAGAAAGGCATCCGGCGCTGATGTCCGCAAGCGTTGCGGATATGCCGGAGAGCTTACTTAAGCTTATGCCGATGCAGCCCGTTCCGCAACATAAATCGAGCACGGTTTTGTAGCCGCGTTCTTTGATGAGCGAAAGCGCGTGCTCGGCGAGGGTTTCCGTATCTTGACGCGGGATGAGCGCGCCCTTTTGCGTGAAAAAGGGAAGCCCCATAAACTCCCATTCACCGAGGATGTACTGGAGCGGTTCACCCGTAAGCCTGCGCGTTATAAGTTCATTTAGCGTTTTTTGTGCGGCCTCGGGCATCGGAGCGGTAGAAAGTGAGATAAGCTCGCTTTGTGAAACATCGAGCGCATGGCATAGAAAAAGCCGCGCCTGCTGCGCGGCCTCCTCCTGTGAAACTGGAACAAGCGCCTGACGCGCGGCGGCAAGCGCTTCGCTTACTGTTTTTTGAGGATTGCCCGTCATGCGGCGCTGCAGGACTCGCCTTCCTGCGGCTCATGGCTCATGGCGAGGTTGAAGGAGGCGATGGCCACTTCGATCATGTGCGGCTCGGGCTCTTTGGTGGTGATGTATTGCAGCCACATGCCCGGCGCACGGATGGCTTTGGTGATGAAGTTGTCGTACTTGGCGGCTACGCGCAAAAGCTCGTAGGAGATACCCGCCACAACCGGCAGGAAAACGAGCCGGCTCAAAACCCTCATAAGAAAGTTGTCGCCCCAGCCGATCACGGCGAAAAACAAAATAGAAACCGCCATGACGAGGAACATATAGTTGGTGCCGCAGCGCGGGTGCAAACGAGAGTGCTTCATGGCGTTTTCCACCGTAAGCTCCTGTTCGGCCTCGTAGCAGGCAATGGTTTTGTGTTCCGCACCGTGGTACATGAAAACGCGCCGTACTTCCTTGACGCTTGCGCAAAAAAGGATGTAGCCGATGAAGATGGCAAGGCGCACCACGCCCTCTAAAAGGCTTTTCCAAACGGGCGCTGCGTCGGGGACGAGACGGAAGACGAGCGAGCTTAAAAGCGTAGGCAAAATGAAGAACAGGCCCACGGAAAGCGTAATCGCAAGCACAACCGCAAGGCCCATGACGACCTTTTCTACGTCCTTGCCAAGCTTTTTTGCAAGCCATTTTTCAAATTTTGATGGCTCTTCGTCGTAACTTTCACCGGCAAGCTCGGCCGAGCGGGAAAGTGTGCTCATGCCTGTTGAGAGAGATTCGATGAAAACAACCACCCCGCGCACGAAGGGGAAGCCGTAAAACGTGCCTTTTTTAGCCTTGGAGCCGCCGGGCATGTATTCGCTGGCGATGGTACCGTCGGGCTTTCGCACCGCCATCGCAAGGCCGGAAGGGGATTTCATCATCACGCCTTCCATCACGGCTTGGCCGCCAATGGAGCATTTTTTCATAAAAAGGGTTCTCCCTGTCAAACTTAATTGGTACACGGCAACGCGCTGTTTTTTGGCGGAAGCGCCAAAAAAAGTCGCCGCGTGAAGCTTTTAAGGTATTATAACACAGTTTGCACGGCACGAAGAGAACTGGCTGTGAAAAAAGATTGAAAAAGCCGTTTTGCGGCAAGAATATGTGCGAGGTGATGACAAATGAAGAAAAACAAGGAAAAGATAACCGCATTTTTGAAGGAAAAAGGAATTTATCTGGTGCTGATGGCATGCGTTGCGGCAGTCGGCCTTGCGGCGGCATTCGTGTTTGTGCCGCAGCTTCAGGCGGAGCCGCAGCCTACTGAGGATCTTTCCGCTGTTTCGGGCAGCGAAGACGAGCACCTTGAAGCGGTTACCACCCCCATTCCCACCGTTTTGCCTACGCCTACGCTCATGCCGGACTTTACGCCTGCGGCGACAGCAAAACCCACGGCTACGCCGAAAACAAAGGCGGCGGCACCCGTGCAGGGGGATATCATCTGGGGCTTTGCGGTAAACGAGTTGATTTTTTCCCGCACGCTTGAGCAATGGATGACGCACAGCGGCGTAGACATTGCAAGCCCGCTTGGCAGCGAGGTACACGCCGTGTTTGCTGGTACTGTGGAACGTGTGGAAAAAGACGATCAGCTTGGCATTACCATAACGCTCAAGCACGCGAACAACATGGTGAGCGTATACGCGAACCTCAAAGAGGAGCCTCCTGTAAAAGAAGGGCAAAAGCTAAACGCGGGCGCGACGATCGGCTATGTGGGCGATACCGCCGTGAGCGAATGTGCCGACCAGAGCCACCTGCACTTTGAGCTTTATGTAGACGAGAAGGCTGTGGATCCCAACGCCTACGTGCTTTTCCAAAAAACGCCGGAGTGATTGAAAAGCTTTTAAGCAAAAATACTTCATGTTTCAAGCAGACGGGCGGCGAAAGTGCCGCCCGTCTGCTTTCAAAAAGCCGCCGCATGCCGAATTTATGAGATATGCTGCAGATAAGG
>JAEZGQ010000168.1 GCA_023416895.1 Bacillota bacterium
AGGAGTATTGACCGCATCCTTGTGGTAAAGGAACTCGACGGCTCTTTGCGCGAAATCGTAAACCTTGCGCGCGACAACAACGTGCAGCTGCGCGAGGTCGACAGGAGCAAGCTCGACGAGCTTTGCATGCCCTTTGGACACGGCAACAAAACAGGCAACCATCAGGGCATCGTAGCGATGGTTCCGGGCGTGCAATACTGTGAATTGAACGACATCCTCGAAGTTGCCAAGGCGAAAAACGAAAAGCCGTTTTTGATCCTTCTCGACGGCATCGAGGACCCGCATAACCTTGGCTCCATCATTAGGAGTGCCGAATGCGCGGGCGCGCATGGCGTGGTCATCCCCAAGCGCCGCACGGCAACCGTTACCGCCGCCGCCTGCAAGGCGAGCGCGGGCGCGGTGGAGTACATCAAGGTTGCACGCGTTGTGAACATGGCAACCGCCGTAGAGCAGCTTAAAAAAGAGGGCATTTGGATTGCCGGCGCGGATATGGACGGCACGCCTATGACGGAAGCGAAGCTTGACGGCGCGCTTGCGCTGGTGATCGGCTCCGAGGGCGAAGGCCTTTCGCGGCTCGTGCGCGAAGCGTGCGACTTCACGGTAAAAATTCCGCTTTCGGGCAGCATCGAGTCGCTCAACGCGTCGGTCGCGGCGGCGATTTTGATGTTTGAAAAGAAGCGGCAGGACGGCGTGAAGGCATAACGAAACGTTTCAAAAACGGCGGCGCGTTTGGCGCGCCGCCGTTAAAAAACACTTTCTAAAGAAACACAACGGAAGCGGCATGGAACAAGAAGCCTATCAAAACATGACGGACGAACAGCTTGTGATGTGTTCCCATGAGGGGGAGCGCGAAGCGGACGAGGTGCTGTACGAGCGGTACAAGAACATCGTGCGCATCAAGGCGCGTCCTTATTTTTTGATCGGCGCGGACCGTGAAGACCTTTTGCAGGAAGGGATGATCGGCCTTTACAAGGCCATTCGTGATTATGACGCCGGTTACGGCGCGGCGTTTCGCTCGTTTGCGGAAATGTGCATTCTGCGCCAGATCATCACCGCCATCAAATCCGCCACGCGCCAAAAGCATGTGCCGCTTAACTCGTATGTGTCGCTCTATCGCCCGCTTCGCGAGGAGGAGCCCGACAGGGCGCTCATCGACGTACTTACGGAGCTTCGAGGGGAAAACCCGGAGGATACCTTCATCGGCAAGGAATCCTTAAACGGCATTTTTCAAACGCTCGATAGCGCGCTTTCGCCGCTCGAAAAGCAAATCCTCGAGCTTTTTTTGGAGGGCCGTTCTTACCAGGAGATTGCTTCTGCGCTTTCGCGCAACACAAAAACCGTGGACAACGCGCTCCAACGCGTGAAACACAAGCTTGAGAGGCACTTGGAAAACAGCAGGTGAACGTTGCCCCATACATAAAATGCGGCCGCCCCGGAATCTATCCGAGGCGGCCGTTTTTTCTTCAACTTTCTTTTTCCCACCATGTTTCGCGCGGCAGCGGGCGAAACCCGATGTTGTAATAAAACTGCTGCGACGAGCCTACATAAGCGTTTTTGGCACCGCGCACGGCGCAGCGGCGGCACGCTTCAAGCACGGCTGCCTTTCCAAGCCCCATGCGACGATACGTTGGGTCGGTAGCAACAGGTTCCACAAGCGCAAAGTGATCGCCCGCTTGGTGCCACATGCCGCAATAGGCGGCAAATTCGCCGTTTGGAGCCTTGACGGCAATTTTCAAGGAAAGCTCTGAATGCGGCCCGCCAAGCTCCAGCGCGCGTGCTTTGAGCGTTTCCTCGTCCTCGGGCGCGTCCCCCTCGTGGTTGAACCCGCGGTGCAAAACGCGGTTGTACTTTTTTAAATCGTACTCATCCTCAAGGCTTACAAGGGAAAAGCCTTCCGGCAAGGGGGCGGCAAAAAGCGGCTCGTCAAGCGGAAGCACGGCGAGGGGCTCGTAGTTTTGCGTCGGTAAAAAACCGTTTTGCGCGGCGATTTTCTGAAAATGCGCATCCGAATCGGGTATGAGTGCGCGAAAACGCCCTTCTTTTTGCAGCGCGGTCATGGCATAGGCGAGAAGCTCTTGCTTGAGGTTTTCATGCTTAGGATCGAGACAAAAATAGGCCTCACCCCTTACCGACTCGTAGGTTACGAGCGCAACAATCGTTTCTCGATTTTCCCAAACGCCGATGTGGGAAAGATGCTCCGTCTCGAGGAAGCGCTCAAGCGAAAACATCCATTCCCACCTACCCCACGGAAAATTGAGCGAGCAAGCGTGTTCTTCGTTGATGCGCCTTAAAAAATCGCACACGCGCATGAAATCCGGCGAAAAACCCTTTTCACCGGAATATTGTTGAAACCGTACCGGCATAAAAATAACCTCCTTTTTTGAAATGAGCTTGAATAAGCCCTTGGCCGTTATCAGAGTAACCCAAAACATGGGGAGGAAAAAATACCCAAAACAGTAAAAAACAAAAATTCCTCCGCAAAAAGCATGCATGAAAAACAGCTTATCAAGAACAAATGCGATAAATTCACGGAACAAGCAAGCGCTAGGAAAAAGGCAAGGAAGTTTAGCTACCAGCTTAGCCTCTGCTGCCTTGTGATCGGCAAAGGCTTTTTTTGCATATACGGGCAGATATGCAGATAAGGTGCAATTTTCCTTGCCTTTCTTCTTATAATAATAAACCTTGTTGAAAAATCTAAAAAAAAATGGTATAATCCTATCAAAA
>JAEZGQ010000173.1 GCA_023416895.1 Bacillota bacterium
GCTGATGCCGGGAATTTTTATTTTGCAAAACCGTTCTGTGTAAGGGCGGGAGGTGCGCTATGTATTTTGAAAAAGATTGGCTTTTGCGCCAAATCCGCGTGACCGTGCAAATGCTTGCGCGCCTTGCGTTCAACAAGGATACGCCCTTTTATGAAATGGAAAACCGCGAGGCACAAAGCGCGGAGGATTTTCTGCACGCCAAGATCATGCGGCTTGTTGAGGAAGGCCGCTTTAATGAGGCGGAGGATTTGCTTTTTGAAGGGCTTGAGGAGTACGGCATCACCTGCTTGCGCGTTGCGACGGATTTTTACGCCCGCCTCAATGAGTTCGATGACACGGTGCTTGAGCAGCATGATTTTGAGCGCGAGGAAATCGCCAAAGGACTTGAGGATGTAAAGGCGATGTTTGGGCTGTTTTTTTAAGTGGACATAGAACGATGGGTGAAACCTATATGGATGCGGCTCCCGTATTGTTTCATGTGAAACAATATGGGAGCCGTTTTAAAAGGAACAGCTACTATAGTATTAATGAAGCCGTGTTCAGAGGCGGGTTGCGTGTTGCCGTGTAAACTTCCATAGCTCGTGCCACACCAACCAGTTCTGGTTGGTGTATTTCTGTAGTTGCCGATGATCTACCTTTTTTGGTTGCCAATCTTTCAAGTCGCTCTCGAGATACAATCGTCCTCATGCGTGCAGCCAAAATGTTTCATGTGAAACAATAAAAGAATACAAAGAGGCATGAATTGTTTCATGTGAAACAATACGTGGCAGCAGTGGAAAAATTATTTAAGTTTCGGAGGATAAGTCCCCAAACGTTTTTAATCGCTGCCAGCGACATGTGCGGTGGCAGCGAAAAGCCTTGCGCCGCAAGGCTTACTTCTCAGGAAGCGCCGACCATGCGGAACGCAAAGGCGATTCCTGTAATTCTCAAAAAAGTGACGTTAGGCACTTTTTTGACAGGCGCGTGCGCCGCAACGCCATTGTTTTTTAATACGCGTATGCTATATAATGAAAAAGCACAAATGAAACCATTTTATGGCGAATCAAATCCGCGATACGGAGGATGCGTACGTTGGCTAAAATCGTAGCGATCGCAAACCAAAAGGGCGGCGTGGGAAAAACCACAACGACCGTCAATCTTTCCGCGTGCGTGGCGCAGGCGGGCAAACGCGTGCTCTGCGTGGACATCGACCCGCAGGGGAATACCACAAGCGGCCTCGGGGTGGACAAGGACAAGCCCGAGCATAGCGTGTACGACGTGCTCATCAACGGCGTTTTAGCAAAGGACGCTTGCGTCGATACGGTCGTGAAGGGGCTGAAACTGCTCCCGTCGCGCAAGGAGCTTTCTGGCGCGGAGGTGGAGCTTGTGGGGCTTATGGCGCGCGAGCAGGTTTTAAAGCGTGCGCTTTCCAAAATAAGCAACGAGTTTGATTATGTGTTCATCGACTGCCCGCCTTCGCTGGGGCTTCTTACGGTGAACGCACTTACCGCGGCCAACACCCTTTTGGCACCCATTCAATGTGAATATTATGCCCTCGAAGGGCTTTCGGACTTGATGAACACCGTAAAGCTCGTACGCGCGCACTTAAACCCTGATCTCGATGTGGAGGGCGTGGTGCTCACCATGTTTGACGCGCGCACCAATTTGAGCGCGCAGGTGGTTACCGAGGTCAAAAAATTCTTCAAAAACAAGGTTTACAAAACCATTATCCCGCGCTCCGTCCGCTTGAGCGAAGCGCCAAGCTTCGGCTTGCCCATCAGCATCTACGATGAAAAATGCTCCGGCACCAAGGCATATCAGGCGCTTGCCAAGGAGCTTTTGGAAAAAAGCGAAGGTCAAAACGCGTAAAGCGCACGGGGGATGACTGCCCGTAAGCATATACGAACAGGAGAAGAAGAACAAGCATGGCCATCAAAAAGGGACTTGGCAAGGGGCTCGACGCACTCCTTGGCGACTATACTGCCGCGCCGTCGGAAGGCGTAAAGCAGGTGGACGTACACGACATCGATACCAACCTTGAGCAGCCGAGAAAGGCGTTTGACGAAGAAAAGCTCAGAGAACTCGCATCTTCTATTTCCGTACACGGCGTGGTACAGCCCATTCTGGTGCGTCCAAACGGCACGCGTTTTACCATTGTAGCAGGCGAACGCCGCTTCCGCGCGGCGCGTATGGCGGGGCTTGAGCGCGTACCCGTGGTGGTGCGCGAAATGGAACCTGCGGAGGTGCTCGAGGTAGCGCTCATTGAAAACCTTCAGCGCGAAGACTTGAACCCCATTGAGGAGGCTGCGGGCATCCGCTTTTTGATGCAGCAGCACGACCTTACGCAGGAGGAGGTTTCCTCACGGCTTGGGAAGAGCCGTCCGGCCATCGCCAACGCGCTTCGTCTTTTGAACCTGCCTGAAAACGTGCAGGAGCTTTTGCGCGAAGGGAAGCTTCTTGCCGGCCACGCGCGCGCGCTTGTTTCCATCAAAGAGGAAGGCGTGCAGGAGGCGCTCGCAAAAAAAATCGTTGAAGAGGGGCTTTCCGCGCGCGAGGCGGAAGCACAGGCCAAAGTTGCAGCCGAGGCGGCGCAGCCCGACGGCGCGAAGCGCAAAATACAAAAGGAAAAGCATAATGCCGACGCGGATCTTGCGGAGGCGGAGGGAAGGCTTCGCGAGAAGCTTGCCACCAAGGTAAGCATCCTAGGTTCACAACGAAACGGCAAGCTCATCATCGAATACTATTCAAAAGAGGATTTAAACCTGCTCTACGACCTTCTGATGCAAGAATAAAACGAAAAAGCGGCGAAAAGCCGCTTTTTTTATGAAAAAATTCGTGGTGTCAAAACCGCAGATCTTATAAGGGAACCACGAACACGTTTGAACCGTTGTGTTGAAAGAGGCGCTTTTGTGCCGACAAAGCAAAAAGGAGAACTCCGTATGAAAAAAAGCATCTTCTTAATTACCCTTCTTGGGCTGCTGCTGATGGTTTCCGCCTGTGCGAAACAGGAAGCTGTGGAGCTTTCCGCCACGGTGCTTGAAGCGAGCGAAGGCGGCATTCTGGTAGAGCCCGACGAAGGGACCGATGCACGCGGCTCGGCGGACAAGATATTTTTTACCTGCGACAACGCGGCGGATTTTGCGCCGGGCGACCGGGTGTTGATCGTGTTTGACGGGGTGGTTGCCGAAAGTTATCCCGGGCAAGCGAAAGCCCAAAGCGTAAAGCTTCTTTCCGACGTGGCGATCCCGATCGACTAAAAGCAAAAAATGCCGCCCCAAGCGGCATTTTTTGTTCAAAAACACTACGACAAATCCTAGGTTTTGCCCAGGCGATGAAGCTTCAGCGCATATCCCCGAAATTCTTTGTAAACGCGTCTTGCGCAAAGCCGCGAATCTCACTTGTAAAACGGTCGAAGCGCGCGAGCATATCGTGTGCTTCTTGCGTTAACAAGGCGCCGCCGCCATGCTTGCCGCCGGTTTGTGAATCAAGAAGTTTAAAGCCGAGCGCAGCCTCCGTTTCTTTTACGATGCGCCACGCCTTGGAATAGGCAAGGCTCATTTCAGCCGCGGCGCTTCGAAGGGAGTGGGTGCGGTCCACACGCTTCAAAAGCTCAGCAATGCCGGGGCCAAAGCATTTTTCGCCCCGAAACAGGCGAACGGAGAGCGTAAACGTCATCGAATCGTCCTTCATGCTGCCTCCAAACCGCAATTTTTGCGGGCATGTACCCGCGCTGTGGTCATTATAGCAGAAAAACGCCGTATTTGACAGCACCGCGTGCAGGGTGCTATTCTACAACAAGAATAACGTATTCGCCGCGCCGGTGAAGGAGTCCATAAGGCACGGAATTGTTGAAAATCCAATTGCTTTACACCGGCGAAAGCCGCACTTTTGGAGCAGATTATGCACCTTTTTTTATACGGCACAAGCGGTGTGGGAAAAAGCACCGCCATCAAAAGGGCAATGGATGCGCTTTCCATAACACCCGCGGGCTTCTCTACCAAAAAGCTTTCCGCGAGTGAGGGGGAGCGCGTTGTTCTATACCCCGCAGGAAACCCCGAAAGTGCCGCAACGGTTGCGGCATTGAAAAGGGGCGGTATGGAAAGATATCCTGCTGCGTTTGATGAAGCGGGTGTTGCCGCGCTAAAAAACGTGCGCGTGGGGGAAACGGTGCTGATGGATGAGCTCGGCTTTTTGGAAAACGATGCGTTTGCCTTTCAGCGCGCGGTGCTCGACACGCTTGCGTTTCCCTGCCGCGTGGTGGGGGTGATCAAGCAAAAAAGCACGCCGTTTTTGGTTGCGGTACGCGAGGCGGGGCAGGTAAAGCTCCTTTCTGTAACCCCACAAAACCGAGCCGAAGCGCAAGCCGCTGTGGAGGCGTTTTTAAAAGTACCATCGCTTGCGGAGGCGTTTCTTGTGGGAAAAGGCGTGACCGCCATTGTGGGCGGCGGAGGAAAAACTACGCTCATGCTGGGGCTTGCGCGTGAGCTTTCCAAAAAAGGAAGCGTAGTTGTTTGCACCACCACGCACATCCGTGCACCGCAAAATATGCCGCTTTTTTTCGGCGCCAGCGAAGAAGCCGCCATACGTGCGCTTAAAGAACACCGCGTCGTTTGCCTGGCGGAACGGGAAACGGAAACCGGCAAGCTTATAAGGCCGCAGCTTTCCATGGAAACCCTTGCTTCGCTTGCGGATTATGTTTTGGTGGAGGCGGACGGATCAAGAGGCTTGCCGTTGAAAGCACATGCTGCGCACGAGCCGCAGATTCCACATTGCGCAAAGCGGGTTATTTATGTGGTGGGTGCGGACGGCATTGGAAAGCCGGTGTCCAAAGCCGCACACCGTCCGGAGATGTATGCGCGCCTCATCAAAAAACCACAGGAAGCGATTGTAACACCCGAGGACGCGGCGCTTGCGGCGGGCACAATCAAAAACGCGATAGCGGTCATCAACAAGGTAGAAACGGCACAAGAGCTCGCTTACGCGCGGGCGTTTGCTAAGGCATACGAAGGGAGGGCAGCGGTGTGCTCGCTCAAAAGCGAACAGCCGCTCATTGAACTATGGGAAAACAAAAGCCCCTTGTGGTGATGAAGGGCGCGGGGGACCTTGCTACAGGCGTTGCGCTGAGGCTCCACCGCGCTGGCTATGGCGTTGTGATGACGGAGATTGCTGAACCTACGGCCATCCGCCGCACCGTGAGTATTTCCCGGGCAATAAAAGAAGGCACGGCTATGGTGGAGGATGTTTTGGGCGTTCGCGCGGAGGATGAAAAGGATGCCTTGCGTATCATTTCCGAGGGGAACATTGCCGTTTTGGTGGATGAAAAAGCGGCGTGCATCAAAGCGCTTTCTCCCGTGGCGGTTGTGGATGCCATTCTCGCAAAGAAAAACCTCGGCACAAGCATTGACGACGCACCAATCGTGGTGGCGCTTGGGCCTGGCTTTACGGCGGGGGTGGATTGCCATGCGGCGGTGGAAACCATGCGCGGGCATGACCTCGGACGCGTATACTACGAAGGAAGCCCGCATCCTGATACGAAGGAGCCGGGCAGCATCGACGGGTTTACGTTTGAGCGCGTGGTACACGCGCAGCGCACGGGAACGTTTCATGCTGTGAGGGAGATCGGCAGCACCGTTACGGCTGGTGAAACGATCGCCCTTGTGGACAACATGCCCGTTCATGCAAAAATCGCAGGAATTCTTCGCGGAATCCTGCCCGACGGCATCCGTGTTTTTCAAGGCATGAAGTGCGCGGACGTGGACCCGCGCTGCGAGCTTCGGCATT
>JAEZGQ010000027.1 GCA_023416895.1 Bacillota bacterium
CGCTGCGAAAGCGGCAGCGTGAGCGCACCAAGCCCCGGACCAATTTCAAGCACGTTTTCACCGTCGATGTCGGCTGCGTTGAGGATAGCGTTCACAGCGTTATCATCGCATAAAAAATTCTGCCCGAGCGCCTTGTTGGGCGTCAGGCCGAATTCCTGTAACAGTTTTTTCGTCTCCGCTGCGCTCATCAGCCCACCTTTACATAGATGGTAACGTTGTACTTGCGCCCCCAACGCACCGCCTCGCGCTCGGTGTTGAACCAAAGGTCGATGGCGTTGGACTTTTCACCCGAGTAATTGCGGAATGCGCCTGTGTCAAGCGCGGTGCCGTAGCCGTATCCGGGAACATAAATTTGCGTGTAATAGGGGATGAGCTTGGGGTTTACGGCAATGGTGCCAAGCTTTGGCCTTGTGCCGGTGGAAGTACGGGTGCCGCTGCAGTAGCCCGTAACCGCGTGCACAGTGATCTTCTTCCAACCGTTTACGCCGTCGGACGGGCGTACGATGTTGTGGCGGTTGAAGGTGCGCCATTCGCCCACATAGTTTGTTTGATAATGCACCTTCGTGCCTACGCGCACAATTTCGTCTACCGCGGGCTCAAGCACCATCTGGTCAACGATCGAGCGGGATACAACGACGCCGTTTTTGGTGATGACCCTACGCGTGACTTCCTTAAGGCCATTTTTACCTTCCTGCACCACAATGGGATCCTTGTAGTTGTACATCGTATCGTCTTTGATGGTAACTTCGCGATAGTAAAGAGGAACGAGATTGTCCTCTGGATCGTAAGGGTAGGAAATTTCCACATCGATGTGTTGAATTTTCATACCTGGCGTGACGTCTTCAAATGGCTGGTTTGATACTTCGTCCTCCACGCCAAGTTTTACGCCCGCAAGGTCGAGCGCCTGCCCCACGGTGCCGCCTGTTACACGAAGAAGCGTAACATGGCTTAAGGATTCTACCGCAACCGGAAACGCGCGCGCGATTTGAATCGTCATGCCGTCTTTTAGAAGCGTGTCGCCCGATTGGGAAAGCGTATCTTCCAGAGCAAGCGAAAAACCGCTTCGCGAGAGAAACTCGCTTACAGATGCCTCTCGGGCGGTAAACTGCACCGTCGCACCGTCGGCTGATACGAAAACGTTGCGCATTCCGTCATCGGCGCGCAGGGCAAATAGACAATAAAAGAGCGAAGCGGTAACCGCCAAGCCCATAAAAATATCAAACGCCAAAAGAAGCGGCCGGCGGCCGCCTGGGATTTTGGGAAGGGGGAGCGCTTTTGCGCGGGCCAATGTACTGCCAAAGCTTTCAGAAGCATGGTGAAGGCGCTTGCCAAGCGGTGCAAAAAAGCGTTCAAGAAAAAGCGCTGTGCTGCGTTTGGGACGCGCGGCCTCGATTGCGGGGTGTTTTTTCGGTTTTTTTCGCAGATTGAGCATGAAACCTCCCTGAAACAATAAAAACATTTTAACAGCGCCGAAAAGGCGTGTCAAATGAACGAAATATGGCGGCTTTGCGTTGTTGTGTTTAGGCGCGCTGCGGGAGAGCCATATATACTGTAAAGTATTGCCATATATGCGTAAATGATACACAAAGGCGGTTTCCGTGCCTTTCCAGAAACCGCCTCATGAAACAAATGTTGTTTTGATAAAACTCAACTGCCGCGCAGCGTATCAATCAGGCTGTCGGTGATGGGAATGCCTGCGGCGCTCAAACAAAGAATGGCTGCACCCTTTACGGGTACGTCCAAAAGCGGGCGTGAAAGCGTGCAATTGTTCTCTTCAAGAAAACGCGAAAACGGTTCCAGAACCCATTTTCCTGCGCGGAAGGTTCCTCCCGAAAAGGAAACCTTAACAGGCGAGTTGCGAAAGGAAAGCTTTGAAAGCAAGCCGCTGCACAAAAGGGAAAGCTCTCTTGCGGCTTGCTCGTAAAGCGATGCGGCCGAAGCGTCGCCGTCGTTTGCGGCTGCCTCAAGAAGAAGTTGAAGCTTGGCAAACCTGCGGCGGCCGCCGGTGCGGGCATGTTCCGCCCACTCCATCAGTTCGAAAGCGGAGCGAACGCCAAGGCGCTGAGCAAACGCCGTATGGAGCACAGAGCGATCCACGCGTCCGTCGTCCTGCTTGCAATATAGCTCCATGGCTTTTACGCCGAGCCAATACGCAGAGCCCTCGTCCGAAAACATGGGGGAATAACCGCCGCAGCGCGCCGTATTCCCTTGCGAATCGAGGCCGCAGGCGATTGAGCCTGTGCCGGATACAGCAACAATGCCCTCGCCTCCCCCGTGTGCAGCGTAAAGCGCACAATACGAATCGTTCACAACTACGGCATTTTTGCATAGCGCAACGAGCTGCTCGGTGAGCTGCGCGTCAAGCGAAGGCCTTTCGCCGACGGAGGAAAGGCAAAAAGCTGCTTGCTTCAATTCCGCCCACGTTGCGCCGACCTGCGAGAAAAGCGCTTGTATCCCCTCGTATAAAACCGTTGTCACCGCGCTCACGCCGATGTCGCAGTAGGCCGAAGGCCCCACGCTGAGGATGCCGTGCTGTACGCCGCGCGCGTCGTAAAGCGCAATCTTTGTTTTGCTTCCACCGCCGTCCACAGCCAAATAAAATTCCATATGGTTCTCCTTAAATTGCCGCGGCACTCTTTACATATTTGAAGTAAATGGTATAATAAAGCCAACATTCTAAACTTAGTTAATTAATTCTATCCAATTTCAAAGGAATAGGCAAGTATGCGCGCATATACCGCACAAAAATTAAAGGCGGAAAACAGGCAACGGGCATTTTTATTAATTGCCGAGCGCCGTGCGCTTTCGAAATCGGAGCTTGCAAGCACGCTTGGGTTCAGCGCACCCACTGCCGGAAAAATCATCGACGACTTTTTACAAAAAGGTATTGTGCGCGAGGCCGGCGCAGTGCCCACGGAGTTTGGACGGCCTCCGTATTTGATGGAGCTTGTGGCCGACGCGGGCTTTTACGCGGGCGTTGTGGTTGAGGGTGCTTATATTAAAATCGGCATTCTGAACCTTGCGCATGAACTTGTGGCGGTTTCTTCCCATTGTTGTGAGGGGATTCCGCTTGACAGGCTCATTGCCGCCGAAGTGTCGCGGCACATAGCGGCGCTTTCTGAGAGCGCCGGCATAAATCCACGGCGAATCATGGGCGCAGGGCTTGGCATACCGGGCATTTGCGACAAGGAAAACGGCGTTGTGCTTGCCGCGCCGCTCATCGGCATACGTGAACCTATGGATATCAGCGCGAGCCTTTCGTCGCTTTCTGCGTCAATTGGCTGCCCCGTGCTTTTTGACAACGATACAAACATGGCGGCCGTGGGCGAAAACCTTTGCCGTGGCAGCGAAGCGGATGATTTGCTTTTTGTAAGCCTCGGCACGGGCCTGGGGTCCGCCATCCTCATCGACGGGGGCATTGTGCGGGGAAGCCGCAATCGCGCGGGCGAAATCGGCTATTGCCGCAACAAGCCTGCAATAAGGCCAACAACCAACGAAGCCGGCTGGCTTGAAAGCGCCATCAACATCGAAGCCGCATGCAAAATGAGCGGCGTGCGTTCGCTAGATGAGCTTAAGGCGCTTGACGAAGCGCAAAAAAACAGTGTTTCCAAGCGCATTGCAGAGCTTCTGACACCATGCCTTTCCACTGTGGCACTCGCGCTTGACCTTTCCCATATCTGCGTCTCCGGTCTTTTGCCCGATGCGCTTGGCGCATCCTTTTTTTACGCGCTCAACAGCACCCTAGCCGGCTACATGCCGTTTCCCGTACAGGCGTTTCCTTCGTACAACCCGAATGTGGATATCATCGGTGCGGCGGGCGCCGCGTTCTCGGGGCTTCTTTCCCACATGCTGGCTGACTGAAACGATGGTTTGAAAAGGAGGTTTTCATGTGAAGGGCTTTTCGGTGCTTGATTGCCATGTACATTATGCCTTGCCCATTTCCCGCGAGGCGCTTGAAAGCGCATTGGCTGCGGCAGGCGCGGATATGGCAAACCTCGTGATCGTACCGGATCGCGGGCGTATTTCCTCCGTGCCGGACGCGCTTGCCTACAAGCACGCACACCCACACAGCACCTATGTGTTCTCAAGCTTCGACGTTTCCGAATATATGCGCCACAAAAATGCCGTAGGCAAAAAAATGAAGGCGTTTGTAAAGCGAATGCTTGTATCGGGCTGCGATGGCGTGAAGATCATCGAGGGCAAGCCCGACATGCGGCGTATGCTGCCCGTGCCGGATTTTGACGCGCCTGTTTGGGAGCCGTTTTGGGCATGGGCCGAAGAAACAGGGCTGCCCATCCTTTGGCATGTCAATGACCCCGAGGAGTTTTGGGACAGCGAGCGCATACCGGAATTCGCCAAAAAAAGTGGCTGGTTCTACGGGCCGGAAACCATCAACAACGAAGAGCAGTACCGCCAGGTGCTCACGGTGCTCGAACGGCACCCCAAGCTAAAAATCATCTTTGCGCACATGTTTTTTCTTTCCGCGCAGCTCGAAAGGCTTTCTTCCTACCTTCGCCTCTATGAAAACATCTGCGTCGATTTGACGCCGGGCATTGAGCTGTATCAAAGCATGTCAAAAACGCCCGAAGCGGCACGCGCTTTTTTTGAGGAGTTTTCCGACCGCATTCTTTACGGAACCGACATTGGCGCGCGTGCCGTGATTTCGCACAAACCCCTCAACGAAAAGGAAAACGCGCAGCGTGTGTACCTTTGCCGCACTTTCCTCGAGCATGACGGGGAATTTTCCGTAACAATGGACGGCAATTTTTTGATGGGCGAAGGTGAAATGAAGCTTTTTGGGCTTGGTTTAAGCGACGATTCTCTCAAAAAGATTTACCGCGACAATTTTTTGCGCCTCGTGGGTGCGCCCCGCCGCGTTAACAAAGCAAACGTGCTTAAGGAGTGCAACCGCCTCCGCTTCATGATGAAGATCATGGCGCGCTTTGACAAAAACTTCGTTGCGGACTTTTCCGCTGTGGACGACGTAACCGCATACTTTCGCAAAAAAACGGCGCGTACGCCGAAAAACGGATAAAAAGGGAGGAATACGGGATGAAACAGCTGAAACGATGGCAGGAACCGCTCTACGGCATCGGCGGGTTCGGCGCGACGCTGATGTATCAGGTTGCGATGAGTTACATTCTTGCGTACTATGTGCCCACCGCTTCCGATATGGCAAGAGGCGCACTTGTGCTTGCACCACCGGCGCTGTTCGGCGTGCTGTTTTTTGTGGCGCGCATGCTCGACGGGGTGGTTGATATTCCAATCGCTACATGGACGGACAATTTAAAGAGCCGTTTCGGGCGTCGCCGTCCGTTTATGGTGCTTGGTTTCCTGCCGATGATCGCATTTTTTGTGCTGATGTGGTTCCCGCCCGTTGCTGCACCCGCGGAAGGCGGAAGCGTGATTAACACGGTTTATCTGGCTGTGATCAGCGTGCTGTTTTTCTTCTTCTATACCATGATGGCGGTGCCGTACCTCTCGGCGCTTTCCGAGATTGTGCCGGATGAAAAGAGCCGCGTGCGCGTAGCGAGCTGGCAAACGTTTTTCAACACCATCGCCTATGTGCTCGTGTACGTGCTGGTGCCGGTGCTTTTCAGCAAATTTGGCATGCGGACAACCGTTTTGATGCTCACGCCCATTATGCTCACCTATCTGTTCCCGCTGTTCGTCATCAAGGAGGATTCCACCTTGGCGGGCGTCAACCATAAGGCAGAGCCTGATGTGGGGCTGATAGAAAGCTTCCGGCAGACGGTGAAAAACAAGAACTTTCAGATTTACCTTCTCAGCCTTGCCACGTTCTTTTTCGGACTGCAGACCTTCTTGGGCGGCATCAAGTACATGGCAAACGACATGATGGGGTTAAGCGACGCGCAGATGGGTATGATGAACGCGGCTGCGTTTGCGCCCATTCCGCTGATGCTGCTTCTTTTTAACTTCATCACACGCAAGCGTGGTTCAAAAACGGCGTTTCGCATATCTCTGCTCGTATTTGCAGTGGCCATGCTTCTATTCCCGCTCGGGTGGACAAAGCTTGGGCTTTCTATACCGCCGATGGTGGTCGGCATAGCTGCGGGTGCGGTTGGCAGCTTTTCTATCGCCGCGTTTTTCACCATCCCCTATGCGTACCCAGCGCAAATCGCTGCGGAGGATGCCGCCGTTACCGGTAAAAACCGCGCGGGCATGTTCTTTGCGGTGCAGGGCTTTGTGAATCAGCTCGTTGGCGCGCTTGCGGGCTCGCTCGTGCTTGCAAACCTCGTTTCCATTCGTTCCGAGGTGGTGGGTACGGGTGCGATCTTCATCGGGCCTGTTGCCGCACTTGCTTGCGTTGCATCGTTCTTCCTTTCAAAAAAGCTCAGCATAGGGCAAAAGCCGGTAACTGAAAAAGCTGAGGAATTGCAGCAATGAAGGCACAGCGAATCCGCGTTACGACGGATGTGGATGCCGCAAAAGAGGCCTCGCGCCTGATCGCGGCGCACATAACCGCAAAGCGCGGCGCGCTTGTTACGCTTGCGGCGGGCTTTACACCGCTCGCCGCCTATCAAGAGCTCGTTGCCATGCAATCGCGTGGGCAAGTGGATCTTACCTCGGCCCGTTATGTGGGGCTTGACGAATGGGTCGGGCTCGGCGAGAATGATAAGGGAAGCTGCATTTTCACCATGAACGGCGCGTTTTATCAACCAGCGGGCATCCCGAAGGAAAACATACGCGTGTTCGACGGCACGGCGAAGGATGTTTGCGCCGAAGCGCAAGCGCTCAACGCCTATATGGAAGCCTCTGAGGGGCTTTCGCTGGCGGTGCTTGGCATCGGCATCAATGGGCATGTGGGCTTCAACGAGCCGGGCAACCCGCTTAGGGGCCAGTTTTCACTTACACCGCTTAGCGCGGTTACGCAAGCGGTCGGACGCAAGTATTTTTCCGGAAAGGTTGCCCCCGAAACGGGAGCAACCCTCACACTCAACGCACTTATGGCCGCAAAACATATTGTTCTTATTGCAACGGGTGCGCACAAGCGCGCGATTATAAAGGCGGTGCTGGCGGGCGAAAGTTCGCTTCCCGCCGCCGCGTTTTTGAACCACCCCAGCGCGATTTACATCTTCGATGCCGCATGCTGTCCCTGAAGATTACAGCACAAAGCGGCGCTTTCCTTTTGTTCAGCGCGCGGCGCCCATCCAGTTGTTGGCTTTGGCGCTAAAACGGTTCGCGTCCCCCCGCGGGCTGCGCTGAAATATCCCCTCCACCCCACGAATGAACCGAGGTTAACGCCTCGGTTCATTTGCTTTATCAAAACAATGCCTGGCGCCACTTTTTTGAGGGTTACACGCCTTGATTATATGCTACGCATGCGGGCGTCAAAGCGTAAAAAGCAAGAAGGCCTTCGGCTTTTATTCGATTCGGCGCACATGCCGCCGAAGTCGGAATGGAAGGCAAAAGGGCGGGATCCTTTGACACTCTGCCGTCACTCTTTAACAAGCTGTCGCTTGTGTAATTTGAGGACGCATTTTCTTTACAGCCCGACTTTGGCGAGTATATAATACACATACATTGTCACTACCATTTCGGGCGCGCCGCTTTTCGGCGGTATGCGCCAAAAAGGAGCGCGCATGAAGCGCATCGTCGCAATTGTTCTCATATTGGCGTTGCTTGTTCCACTGGCCGGCTGCGAGAAGGCGGAACGCGGCTCGGATGCATGCGGGCGCTTTTTGGAATATCTGAAAAACGGAGAGTATGCCTCCGCTTACGCCATGCTCAGCGCTTCCTCCCGCAACGATACCGCGAAAGCGAAAACGAACCGCGTGACTGAGCAGGAGTTTACGGACAAATACGTCAACATTTTCGACGCGCTTCAAATCAAAAGCGTAGCCTACGAAAACATCAATGTGCTGCAGGAGGGCGAAGTGCTCACGGCGCTTTCGTATACGGCCGTGTACCGCTCCGTGCTTGCGGGCGACATGAAAAATGATTTCAAACTCACCGCCGTCATGGAAGGCGGACAATGGCGCGTGGAGTGGACACCCGCACTCATTTTTCCGGAAATGACATGGGGTGATACCGTTCGCGTGGCTACCATTGCGGCCAAACGCGGCGAAATTCTGGCGGACGGCCACGCGCTCGCCGCCACGGTGGGCGCAACCTCGGTGTACGGCGCACCTTCGCGCATCGAGGATGAGGATG
>JAEZGQ010000105.1 GCA_023416895.1 Bacillota bacterium
AGCTGTTGCGGTGCATCACGCCGTAGCGCACGAAACTCGCGTTTTCAAGCCCCGGGATCATACCGAACACACGCTTTTGCTCGGAAAATTTCAAATTGGTTTGAAAGCCTACAATGTTATAAAGCCGCCCCTCTTTGTCGTCCTGCCGAAGCTGCACCACGGCAAACGGGCGTTCCCCCGTGCGCTCGTCACGAAGCCCCACAGGCTTTAACGGCCCGTAGGCAAGCGTCATTTTTCCGCGCTTTGCCATGACCTCAACCGGCATACAGCCCTCAAACACCTTGAGCGTTTCAAACTCCCGCAAAGGCGCGGTTTCCGCAGCGATGAGCGCATCCACAAACGCTTCGTACTGCGCGCGGTTCATGGGGCAGTTGAGATAATCGCTTCCCCTGTCGTAGCGCGAAGCGCGAAACACCTTTTCCATATCGAGCGAATCATACTCCACAATGGGCGCAGCGGCATCGTAAAAATGCAGGTTTTCACCGAAGAAGCGCTCGACGGCTTCCAAAAATGCGCCATCCGTGAGTGGCCCGGTGGCAACAACGGCGGGCGCTTCGGGCAGCGAAGAAACCTCCTCTTCTACCACCTCTATGTTTTTGTGCCTCAGAATGTGCTCCGTGACGAGCGCGGAAAAGCCTTCCCTGTCTACCGCAAGCGCGCCGCCTGCGGGAAGCCGCGTTTGATCGGCACAGGAAATGATAAGTGAGCCGAGCTTTCGCATTTCCTCTTTCAAAAGTCCCGCGGCATTTTGGAGCCTGTCGGAGCGCAAGGAGTTGGAGCATACGAGCTCCGCAAATGTTTCGTTTTTGTGCGCGGGGCTTTTCTTCCCCGGTTTCATATCGGCGAGTAATACAGGAATGCCGCGCTCAGCTAGCTGATACGCGGCCTCACAACCTGCAAGTCCTGCGCCAATGACCTTGACGCGCTTCATGCTTCTTCGTTTCCTTTCTTTTGCGGCCTTACAACAAAGCCGCAGTCCTTGTTGGAGCAAGCGGTATAACCGCCATGCTGCCCCACCTTATGCACCATCATGGCGCCGCACTTGGGGCACTTTTCCTTCGAGGGCCTATCCCACGACACAAAGTCGCACGAGGGGTAGTTTTCACACCCGTAAAACACCTTGCCGCGTTTGGACTTGCGCTTGATGATCTCCGCGCCGCACGTCGGGCAGGGTACGCCTATTTTTTCCACGATCGGCTTCGTATTTCTGCATGCAGGGAAATTGGGGCATGCAAGGAACCTGCCGAAACGCCCCATTTTGTAAACCATCATCGCACCGCAAAGCTCGCACTGAATGTCGGAAACCTCGTCTGGGATCACGATCTTTTCGATGCTTTCGGATGCCATATCCACGGTTTGTTGGAACGGTGCGTAAAAGTCGGAAAGCACCTTCGTCCACTCCTGCTCGCCGTCCTTAATTAGGTCGAGCTTGCTTTCCATATCCGCGGTGAACTTTACGTCCACAATATCCTCAAAGTTTTCCTTCATCAGCTGTGTTACAACAAACCCAAGCTCCGTCGGAAGCAGCTGTTTTTTGTCGCGCTGGATGTAGCCGCGCTCAATGATGGTGGAAATGGTTGGTGAATAGGTGCTCGGGCGGCCGATGCCCTTCTCCTCGAGCGCTTTTACAAGCGAAGCTTCTGTGTAGCGCGGCGGAGGCTGCGTAAACCGCTGCTCCGTGTCGATCTTTTGCGCCTTGAAGGTTTCGCCCACGGCAAGCTTTGGCAGAACAATCTCATCCTCCTGCACGTCGTCGCGCCCTTCGGTATAGATCACGCCGTAACCGTCGAACAGCGTGCGCACACCGTTGGCGCGGTAAGTACAGTCGTTCGCGTCAAAAGTGACGGTGCTCGTTTCCACAAGCGCCTCCGCCATTTGACTTGCAAGAAAACGCTCGTAAATGAGCTTATAAAGCTTATACTGGTTGGCGTTGAGCGAGCCCTTTACGCTTTGCGGCGTATTTTCAACACTCGACGGGCGAACCGCCTCATGTGCGTCCTGCGCACCCTTGCGGCCACGGTAAACGTTGGGCGTTTTCGGCACGTATGCTTCGCCGTAAACCTTGGAGATGTGGTCGAGCGCCTGCTTTTGCGCCTCGTCGGCCACGCGCACGGAGTCCGTACGGATGTAGGTGATAAGGCCGGTAAGCCCCTTTCCTTCCAGCTCAATGCCCTCATAGAGCTGCTGCGCCACAAGCATGGTGAGCTTTGTGGTGAAGCCAAGTTTACGCGAGGCCTCCTGCTGCAGGCTGCTCGTGGTGAAAGGCGGCGGCGCATGACGCGCTTTTTCCGCAATCTTGATGTCACTGATTACAAACGGCGCGTCCTTGGAGCTTTCTAAAACCTTTTTGGCCTGTTCCTCATTTTTGATTTCAGCCTTTTTGCCGTTGAAGCCGTAGAACTTTACTACAATCGGCTTTTTTACGGAAGCGCCCATAAGGTGCGCGGAAATAAGCCAGTATTCCTCCGGCACAAAGTCGAGAATCTCTTGCTCTCGGTCGCAGATGATGCGCGTAGCGACCGACTGCACGCGGCCCGCGGAAAGGCCTTTTCTAACCTTTGCCCACAGAACGGGGCTGATTTTATAACCCACCAGCCTATCGAGCACGCGGCGTGCCTGCTGCGCGTCCACAAGGTTCATGTCGATGGAGCGCGGCGTTTTCACCGCCTTTTTCACCGTGTTTGAGGTAATCTCGTTGAACTCAATGCGGCAGTTGGACTTGGTATCGAGCTTTAAAATTTGCGCAAGGTGCCAAGATATGGCTTCGCCTTCCATATCAGGGTCGGTTGCGAGCAGCACGCGTTGCGCGGCTTTCGCTTCCTTGCGGATGCGCTCAAGCACGTCACCGCGCCCGCGCAGCGTGATGTATTTGGGTTCAAATCCCTTCTCCACGTCAACGCCGAGCTGGCTTTTGGGAAGATCCCGCACATGCCCGTTGGACGCAATTACCTTGTATTTTGAACCGAGGAATTTTCCGATCGTTTTCGCCTTCGCGGGCGATTCCACGATCACCAGCATTTCCGCCATAGGTGCCTCCAGATCCGCCGCACGGGGGAAAGCCCGATTCGCGGAGCAATGATGTTAATAACTTGTACGCTTTTTTGCCGCCTTCGCGGCGCAAAAGAAAGCAAATGCGCCCCATCTTAACATTTTGGATGCGGCACGTTTCTAAATTTCATAGACCCTTCCGGGCGACTGCTTAATTATTCCCGAAAATTCCATCTCTGTCAAGGTTGAATTTAGCCGTCCGATGGGAAGCCCCGTCAGCTCGCTCAACTCGTCAAAGCTTTTCTCACCCGCAAAGAGGAGGTCATACACCGTTTTCTGCTCACCAAATAGCTCCTGCTTTTGCTCCTCCGTCGAAGCGTTCACATATGCTGCAAGGCCGTATTCCTCCAGCACATCCGCCGCGCTTAGCGTAATTTTGGCGGCACCTGCGGCGATCATGCGGTTTGTGCCTTCGCTCATGGGGTCTGTGACGCGGCCTGGTACGGCAAAAACGTCGCGTCCCTGCTCAAGCGCATAGTTCGCGGTAATGCTCGTTCCGCTTCTTGACGCCGCCTCCACCACCACAAGGCCGCGCGACATGCCGCTTATGATGCGGTTTCGCCGCGGGAAGTTCGAGGGATGCGGCTTTGTGCCGGGCAAAAATTCGGAAAGTACCGCCCCACGTTCCGCGATGTTTTCATAGAGCGCTTCGTTTTCCTTCGGGTAAACAACATCCACCCCGCAGCCCAAAACCGCCACGGTCGGAAAATCGCTTTGGGCAATGCTCAATGCGCCCGCCGCGCTTTGCGCGTCGATGCCATAAGCAAGCCCGGAAACGATGCTCGCTCCCGCGCGTGCAAGATCGCTTGCGAGCGAAAACGCCATTTTTTTACCGTAGCTGGTGCATTTTCGCGAGCCGATGATGGCAATGGGCAGCACAATCTCCTCGGGGAGCTTCCCTTTTACAAACAAAACCGGCGGCGGGTTATGGATGTGGCGCAACAGCGCCGGGTACGCCGCGTCGTCAAAAAGCACCGTAGTGATTTTGTGCTTTTTTAAATATAAAAAGCACGCGTCGATGTAGGGTTCCTTTGCCTTTTCGCGAAGCTCGTCTTTGAGTTTTTGCGCGTTCCGTCCATCGAACAGAAGCCCTTCGCGCGAAGCGGCGTAAAACACCTCGCGCGCGGAACCGTGGTGTTCCACAAGCTTAAAATAAGTAGAAGGGCTTGCCTTGAGGGCAAACGCTAGCCAAAGCGAGTAGCGCGACTGCATTTCATCCACGGCTATGCCCCCCAATATTTGCTGTCGAGGCTGCGGTATTGAATGGCCTCCGCCAAATGGCCGCTCGTCACGGTTTCGCTCTCTTCCAAATCCGCAATCGTGCGCGCCACCTTCAAAATGCGGCTGTAAGCGCGGGCGCTCAAATTGAGCGCCGCAAACGCCTTTTGGAGCACCGCTCTCCCCTTTTGGTCAAGCGTGCAGTATTTTTCAACCAGAGCGCTGGTCATTTGCGCGTTGAACAAAATCCCTTCGTTTTTGTAGCGTTCGCGCTGCGCATCCCTCGCGGCGTTCACGCGAAGGCGAATGGCCGCGGAGCTTTCACCGGGCGCCTTTTGCGAAATTTCCTCGTAGCCGACCTCCGTCATTTCAACATGCAAATCGATGCGGTCGAGCATGGGTGAGCTGATGCGGTTGCGGTACTGCTTGATCTGCGCATTGGTGCAGCGACACAATGCCTTCCTAGAGCCGTAGTTGCCACACGGGCAGGGATTCATGGCGGCTATGAGCATAAAATCCGCCGGATAGGTGGAGCGCGAAGTGGCGCGGGTAATGGTTACGGTGCCATCTTCAAGCGGTTGGCGCAGCGCCTCGAGCGTTTCTTTTTTAAATTCGGGGAACTCATCCAAAAAGAGCACGCCGTAATGCGCAAGGCTGATCTCGCCCGGCAGCGCCTTTGCACCGCCGCCCACAAGCGCCGCTGTGGATGCGTTGTGGTGCGGCGCGCGAAACGGCCGCTCGGCAACGATGCCCTCCGTACCGCGAAGCGCACCCGTCACAGAATGTATTTTTGTGATCTCAAGGGCTTCCGCAAACGTAAGCTCGGGCAAAATAGAAGGCACGCTGCGGGCAAGCATGGTTTTACCCGAGCCCGGCGTGCCGATTAGCATCAAATTATGGCCGCCCGCCACGGCGATTTCCGCCGCGCGCTTTGCGCCCTGTTGTCCGCGGATTTCCGAAAAATCCGAGCTATATTTTACTTCGCTGGCGCTCCACACATGCTTTGGCTGCGGCGTAAGCGCTTCTCCGCGCAAATACGAAACGGCCTCGGCAAGCGTTGCAAGCGGGAAAACGGTGATACCTTCCACATAGGCTGCCTCAGCCGCATTTTGCGCAGACAGGGCGATTTTCTGTGCACCGTTTGCGTACGCACCGATGACCATGGGCATGATGCCCGCAACCGGACGTACCGTGCCGTCGAGCGCGAGTTCGCCCAAAAACACCGTTTCCCCCGCCGCGTTCACCTGACCCGTTGCGGCCAGGATGCCAACGGCGATGGGTAAATCGTAAAGCGAACCTTCTTTTCGAAGATCCGCCGGCGCAAGGCTTACCGTGATGCGCGACATGGGAAACTCAAAACCGCTGTTTTTGATGGCAGCGCGTACGCGTTCGCGCGATTCGCGCACGGCGGCATCCGGAAGCCCTACCGTTTCGTAGGCCGGTATGCCGTTTGAAACATCCACCTCTACCACCACGGGAAAAGAGTTGAGGCCGCTGAGGCCAAAGCTATGAATCCTTGCTAGCAGCGAAATCCCCCCAAACAACGCCCGCTTTGCACGCGGTTATTCTTCTTTGTTTTCCTCGTGCGTAAACACGAAAAGCTTGTTGCCGAAAAAGTTCACAACCATCGCAACGGGCGTGGCAATGAGCTTTTGCAAAAGCTTGCCTTCAACATGCAGATAGTGTTCTGCAACATAAAGCATCCCGAGCGACACGCCAAGCGATACGATGTTGACGCACACGAACAGGAAAAACTCCTTCGTCGTGCGGCGGCGCTCCTTCTTGAACGTCCAAAGCGTGTTGAAAAGATAGCTGTTGAACACGCCGCACGCGTAGGAAATGACCTGCGCAACATATTTGTTCAGCCCAACCGCGGTTAAAACCGCGTAAACACCAAGGTCTACAAGCGTGTTCAGAACGCCCACAAGGTTGAACTTGATAAATTGGACGAGGTTCTTCAAAAGTTCTTTTTTGTTCATACGCGCCTCCGTCAATAACCCATAAACGTCCAGCCGGGCAGCCATTCAAGAAGCGAAACGTAGCCGCGCGAAACCTCTATCCCCGAAAGCGCCGGATAAAACACGGCAAACAGCACCACGGCAACCGTAAGCCACGCCCATTTTACATAGCCTAAATGGGGTTTTCGCTCTTCAAGGTCCTTCACAAGGTAGATCGTCAAAAGCAAAATAAACGGTACCGTTGCAAAGTAGTGGTAAATGAACGTACAGCGCGTTACAAGCACCCATGGCAGGTAGTTTGCGCATACGCCCACAAAGAGCACGAACATGCCCTTTTCAAACTTGATCTTGCTTCTGAGAAGCCTTACCGCCAACATGCCTGCGCCGATGGCACTCACCCACCACACCGCAGGGTTACCAAACGAGGAAATGGTGGAAATGTTACCTTCTGCAACATCGTAATTGACAAAGTACCAGATCGGCCTCAGGTCGAACGGCCATTGCCACCAAGGGGATTCGTACGGGTGCGTGGCCTTAAGGTTGCTATGATAGGAGAACATGAACTCCTGCACGCCCCATACACCCTTGAGGTCATATGGCTCCTTGCACAGGTAGTAAGGCAGGTACGAAAGCAGATAGATACCCACAGGTATCACAATGAAAAACAGCGCGCACCATAGCAGCGTTTTTATCGTTTTGCTCCAAAACTCCGACACGGCCTCACGTAACACGGGGTCATCGCTGTTTTTGAAACGGCGGTATTCGAGATACCGCTGCGTGAGAGATGTGAAAAGCACCACCGCAAGCCCGCCGCCCGCATAAATGCAAATCCACTTACTCGCCGCGCCCAGGCCGAAGAACACGCCCGAAAGAGCAAGCGGCCAAAGCGTTTTTTTGAGCGGGTCGGAATGGAAGTTCATCATGTAGTAGCGGTACATGAAGTAGAACATCAAAAGGATGAAAAACACGCCGTACACGTCGATGGTGGCGATGCGCGTTTGCACAAAATGCATAAAGTCAAACGCAAACAGACCCGCCGCCAAAAAGGCGTACTCGGTTTTTTTGAAAAGACTTATTGCGAACAGGTAGAAGATCGGCACCATAAAAATGCCGAATATCGTGCCTACGATGCGCCAGCCAAACGCGTTCATGCCGAATACGGCAATGCCGAGCATGATGAACACCTTGCCAAGCGGCGGGTGCGAGTTTTCGTATGGCTTAATGCCGTTGAGATGCTCGTACGCGGTGCGCGCATGATATAGCTCATCGAAATACATGCCGTTGAGGTAAGAACCCTTTTCGGGAACCTGATCCGGCTCGTCAAAAAGCGCTTCCCCCCCCGTTCCGGCCACAGCGCCTACATAGCTTCCCTGCGTGTCGAACAGCGCGATCTCGTTGAACCACACCTTGCCTGAGGTTACCTTAAGCGTCAGTGCGTTGGTAACAATGCCCTCCCCGCCGATGCTCTTCCAGCGGAACATGTCACCGTTTTCTTCCTTGTAGGTAATTTCGGTGCCGTCGGCAGCGGTCAAAGTAACCGTGCCGTCGTAAAGCCCGCCGTAAACGCGGATGTCCGATAACGCCGTTTCCTGCGGCAAAACGATTTCCAGCATATCGCCGCTCTTGCCCGTCCACACCGTTTCCGGTGCCTGCGTGGTGCCAAGGTTTAAAAGAGCCACTACGGCGTAAATTGCGGTAAGACCCCAACAGGCAAGGTAATCGAGCTTTTTAAAGCGTTCCTTTCCCTGCGGCTGCGGCAAAGCATATTCCTTTACGAGCGGCTCCCCTGTTTGCACAGGATGCGAAGTGTTTTTTAAGCAGAGCTGCCCGCTCACAAGCGCTAGGTACAAAAAGCCCACGACGTTGAGCGCCGAGCCGATCATTGAGAGCGCATCGTACTCGGTGCCGCGTGCGTACTGGTGATCCACAATCACAAACGCGGCAAGCACATTGATGAGCATGGAACCCGACAAAAAGCCAAAAACGCCAAGCAGACGCTTGTCCTTGTAGAAAACAAATGCAACAAGCAGCAAAAGGAGCGACGGGAACAAGTACCTTTCGTGCATGTATTGCCCAAGTGTGAAAAGCGACGCGATCAAAACAGCCGTGCAGAGTGTAAGGCAATGCGGGTTGTTCTTGCGCCCTTTCACATAAAGCACCGCCGTAAACAGCACCGACAAGGCGATGAAGATCGTTCCCCAGGTTGCATAGCTGAAGATGAAAAGCGTATCGTTGACGTTTTTCCAGTTGCCGCCAAGAAGGGTAAACAGGTTAAACGCCTCCACGCTCGCGTACGGGTACGAAGTGGCCGTAGAAAAGTATTTTTCAAGAAGCCACATTGAATCCTGAGAGCCTCGAAACGGCAGTGCAAACAGCACGATTACACCAAGCGCGCCAACAACAGCCACTAGTACCTTAAGAAGCTGCTTAAACCCGAAGTCCTTTAAATAAACAAGGTACGCCACCGCAAGAAGCGGACCTGCCATGAGCGCCTGCGGTTTTAAAAGAATCACAAACCCGTAAACAAGCCCTGCCCAAACGATTTTACGTTCTAAAAACAGCCAGATGACCGCAAGAAGGCCGAGCGCGAGAAGCTGGTCGATCTGCCCCCATGCGCCGGAAACAAACGCCATTGTAGGGTTAAACGCAACAAGCCCCGCAAGCAAAAGCGAGGTTTTGCGCGAAAAATGCTTTTCCGCAAGCCGGTATACGATATAAGCCGCGGCAAGGTCCGCAAAAATCGAGGGAACTTTTACAAGGAACGCATAGCCAGCGCTGCCGTAAGAAGTGCCAAGAAGACGTGAAAAAAGGCCTATGACCCAAAGCACATACATGTAACCGGGCGGATAGTCCGCAAAGCCCGCAAGCTCATAAAAACCGCCAGGGCCGTATTCCACCATGCTGTTGGACCATGACATGAAGCAGGCGATGTCCGTTGGGTGCCCGTAAAAAACAGCGGAAAGAACCACGCGAAACAAAAACGCGCACAAAAGCAAAACCGCCAAATGTGAGGGCGCACGTTTTGCGTCAAGATCCGTTCCCGTGGGTCGGCGGTCGAAATACCGCTTATACAAAAGCGCGAAAACAATCCAAAACAACACCGCAGAAAGGATCATTGCGCCGATGTAGGGCACTTTTCCCGCGTCGGTCGTTTCCTCCGCGCCGTCGTCCGCCTGTGCGGCGACAGGAGCAAAATCGGCAACGCCGCCAGCGGGCGCTGCATCAAGTTTTACAAGGCTGAAGTTTGAAAAATAAGCTTCGCCGCTTGTCAGCTCGCTGTAGCCGCCAAGGCGAATGCACACGGTAAGCGTTTCCTGGTCGTTCGCGGTTTTTCCCGTAAGCTCCAAGCGCGAAAAGCCGGAAGTGCCGAACTGGGCCGCCGCAATCGCAAACGTATCCCGTACGGAAATGTTCGCACCCGCGCCGCCTTCCACGTTTACGGGCTTCACATCGCACGAGAGAACATAGTATGAATCGGGTTCTACTGCAACGGTTTGACAAAGCCGCACGTCGTTTTCGATGTAATTGACGATGTGCACCGTGTTCTTAAGCGTTTCGTCCGTTACCGTTTCAATGAGCCTGTCCTCCACATCGTCGAGCCAAGCTTCATAAAACCAGCCCTCCGGCAGGCCGCTTTCCGCGTTAAGCTCTGCAAAGCTTCCGTTTGCTACAAGCTCGCCTTCTCCTTGCGCAAGGGAATTTTGTAACGGCAGAACAACCAAAAAAAGAACCAGCAACGCGGCGAAAACCCTACGCATGGTGCTTAAACCTCGCTTTTTGTATGCAGGTACGCCTGCCGTCTCGTAGCCTCGGCAGACGCGCTAAGCATATAATAACACACTTTCCCTGTTGGCACATATTGCCATAAAAATTTAAAATTATTCGCCGAACGCGTTTTTGATGTGCGTAATTTCGCCGTTTGTGGGGTCAAACTCCGCCACGTCAAAGCGCACGGGCGCCTGAAAAAGCGCATTTTCCATAAGAAAATGCTTTGCGGCTCGGAGGATGTTCCCCTGCTTAGCCGCGGTCACCGCCTCACGCCCGAGGCCGTAACGGGTTGAGGAACGGGCTTTCACCTCTACAAACACCACAGTTTCGCCGTCACGCATCACAAGGTCAATCTCACAGCGCTCGGCACGGTAGTTGCGCGCAAGAAGCGCATGGCCTCGCTTTTTTAAAAAGGAAAGCACGGCGTCCTCTCCCGCCTTTCCAAGCGCCCTCTTTTCGTTCATAAGCTCCCCTCAACGAAATGGCCGATGAAGCTCTTGCGGTGCGCCGGACAAGGCCCGTACTTCTTTAACGCTTCGATGTGCGCTTTGGTTCCGTAGCCCTTGTTCGCCGCAAAACCATACTGCGGATAGAGCCTGTCGAGCTCCTTCATTGAACG
>JAEZGQ010000161.1 GCA_023416895.1 Bacillota bacterium
GTATAGAGGCTACAGTGGAACCGAAGGAGCCACCCTTCAGCTACGCAAAAGGCGGCATGAAACATGCCGCCTCAGACTGTCAAAAAAGCCCTTGGAGGTTCGGAGGCCGTAGCCTCCGGAGGTTTTCAACCGCCGCCAGCGACATGCGCGGTGGCGGCGTTGACGCTTGTCCGCTCGGGGCATTCTCAAACGAATGCCCGTTTAGGCCTGCAAACAATCCACCGGATTGTTCGCTGCCTGTGGCACCGGCCCAAACCTCAAAAAAGTGGCCTGCCACTTTTTTGAAAAGGGCGTCAGCCCTTTAATAGTTCTTCCCACTTATCCGCAAGCTGAGCAACATCCTTTTCCATGATGCGAAGCTTGAGCTGCGTTTCGGCGGATTCGCCGCCGAGCGCATCGAGAAGCGCCATGATGCGCTTGGCTTGTGCTGCAATGCGCGCCGCGTGCGCGGAAACGGCCTCCTGCTGCATAGCGGGAACCGGCGCGCCTGCCGCCTTGTAAACTTGGTGCGCCTGTGTGGAAAGGTCGATCTCTTCGAAAAGCGTTGGCACCTCCACGGCGTAGCCGAGCGAGCCAACAGCCCTTGCAAGGCTCAAAAGCGCCGTTTCCTCACCGTGGATGAAGAACACCTTCTGCGGCTTTTGCTGCATTTTCCGAAGCCACTCTATAAGCTCGTCGCGTCCCGCGTGGCCGGAAAAGCCCTCGATGCGCTCGATGGTGGCGTTGACGCGCACTTCCTCACCGAAAAGCTTCACCTTTTTTGCCCCGTCGAGGAGCGTACGCCCAAGCGTGCCCACAGCCTGATAGCCGGTAAAGATCACCGTGGAATCCGCACGGTAAAGGTTATGCTTTAAGTGATGGCGTATCCTGCCCGCGTCGCACATGCCCGAGGAGGAAATGATGATGTTGGTACCCTTTAGCTCGTTGATGAGCTTGCTCTCCTCAGCTGTTTGGGCAACGCGAAGGTTCGAGAATTCAAAGGGCGAACCGCTCTTTGCCATTTTAAGCGCCTCTTCGTCATAATAGCCGGCGGCGCACGCCTCGTACACCTTCGTTGCCTCGATGCCAAGGGGGCTATCAATGTAAACGGGTACGTTTTCAAGCCCGGGCACGGCGTTATGCGCCAAAAGACGCTTGATGTAGTAAAGAAGCTCCTGCGTGCGCCCCACCGCAAACGATGGGATCACGATGTTGCCGCCGCGCGCCATAGCGGTTTTCAAAATGGCGCCAAGCTGCAGTTCCTTGGTTACCCCGCTTGCGATTTCATGGTTGCGGTCGCCGTAGGTACCTTCCATGATGAGATAATCCGCCGCGTCGATTGGCGTCGGGTCGGCGATGATGGGGCGATCGCTGCGGCCGATGTCGCCCGAAAAAGCTAGCTTGGTTGTTTCGCCGCCTTCTTTGATATGAATTTCAACAGAAGCCGAACCTAAAAGGTGGCCAGCATCCATAAACCTTGCGGTAACGCCGTCGAGCACGATAACGTTTTGTTTGTACTCCACGGGGGAAAACGCCTTAAGCGTCTCGGTCGCGTCCTTTACGGTGTAAAGCGGCTCCACAGGGGGCTTGCCTGCCCGAAGGTTTTTGCGGGTTTGGTACTCCGCTTCCTGCTCCTGAATGTGGCCGCTGTCGGGCAGCATGATGCTTGCAAGCTTCGCGGTGGCGCTTGTTGTGAAAATACGGCCCTTAAACCCCTTTTTCACGAGCAGCGGAAGAAGGCCGCTATGATCGATGTGCGCGTGCGTCAAAAGCACCGCGTCGATCTTCGTGGGGTCAAATGCAAAGCCGCCCTCGCCAAGCTCACCCTTCGCATCCGCACCTTGGCGCATGCCGCAGTCAACAAGAAAACTGCCGCCTTCGTACGTTACGAGGTAGCACGAGCCCGTTACGCTCTGCGCGGCACCGCAAAACTTGAGTTTCAAAGCGTTCCACCCTTTCGCGCGGCTTTATTTGCCGCAGCAGTTTTTGTACTTTTTACCGCTCCCACACGGGCAGGGATCGTTGCGGCCCACCTTGGCCTCGCTTACATACACCTTGCTCGCGCGGAACTTTTTCGTAATTTCCCTGCGCGCTTCCTCAGACAGCACGCCGTCCCACTGGGGAAGGTTGAATAGCCAGTCCGCCTTGGCATTGAGCATGTTGTAATACAGCTTTTCCATGTCGATATCGAGCTTAACGGTGCTTTCGCTTTGAAGCTCTTCAAGCTTGAGCTCAGCTTTCAGGCTTGTGTTGATGCCGTCGAGGAAGCCCAAAAAGGTCGTTTCATCCATGCCGAAGGTTTTGGCGAGCTCGCTCACCGTGCCCTCGTATACATGCGAGGGATCGGAAAGAATCTTTTTGTAGTTTTCGGTTTCGAGGTCAAAATAATCCTGCCAGAATTTTTCGGTTTCCTGCTGGCTGCGCTCTTGCTCGGCGATCTCGCGCCATTGTTCGAATAATGTCATGTACCGTTGTTCTCCCGTTTTTATTTACTATTAAGGCGCAGGGTGCATTTCCACGATGGAAACGTTGCCCAACACGCCGAAACATCGAAGTTATTATATACCGCCGTGGGTAAAAACGCAAAGGCGGCATGCCCGAAAAAAGCAAGAGGGAAAGCAAAAAGCTCCCCCTCTTGTGTAGAACGCTTTAGTTTTTCGCCATATGGTCGAAGGTCTCACGGATCTTGAGGATGAAACCCTCAGTGGAAAGAACGTGGACGCTTTCCATCTCCGCAAGCTGAGCGAGGTCCTTGGTCATGTAGCCCTGCTCGATGGTCATCAAAGAGGCCTTCTCAAGGTTCTTCGCGAACTCGCAAAGCTCAGGGATATTGTCAAGCTCACCGCGCTTGTTCAAGGCGCCCGTCCACGCGAACAGCGTCGCCATGGAGTTGGTGGAGGTGGACTCGCCCTCGAGGTGCTTGTAGTAATGCTTGGTCACGGTGCCGTGCGCGGCTTCGTACTCAAAGTTGCCGTCGGGCGAAACGAGCACGCTCGTCATCATGGCGAGGGAACCAAACGCCGTAGCGACCATGTCGCTCATTACGTCGCCGTCGTAGTTCTTGCACGCCCAGATGAAGCCGCCCTCGGAGCGGATCACGCGCGCAACGGCATCGTCGATGAGGGTGTAGAAGTATTCAAGGCCGGCCTTCTCAAACTTTTCTTTGTATTCCTTCTCGTAGATCTCCTCGAAAATGTCCTTGAAGCGGTGGTCATACTTCTTGGAGATGGTATCCTTGGTGGAAAACCAAAGATCCTGCTTGGTGGAAAGAGCATAATTGAAACAGGCGCGGGCGAAGCTTTCGATGGAGTCGTCCTTGTTGTACATGCCCATCAAAACGCCGGGGGTTTTGAAATCGAACACGGTCTCGTGGAAGAGCTCGTTGCCGTCTTTGTCGTGGAACATGATCTCCGCCTTGCCCTCGCAGGGAACGCGGAATTCCGCACACTTATAAATATCGCCATAGGCATGACGGGCGATGGTGATAGGCTTTACCCAGTTGCGCACGGCGGGCTTCAGGCAAGGGAGCGTGATGGGCGCGCGGAACACCGTACCGTCGAGAATGGCGCGAATGGTACCGTTGGGGCTTTTGTACATGCGCTTGAGGCTGTACTCACTCATGCGCTGCTGGTTGGGGGTGATGGTGGCGCACTTTACGCCCACGCCGTACTTCTTCACGGCTTCGGCGGATTCCACGGTAATGCGGTCGTCGGTTTCATCCCTTCTCGGAAGGCCGAGGTCGTAGTACTCGGTTTTCAGGTCGATGTATGGCTCTAGAAGATTGGTTTTGATCATCTTCCAGATGATTCGGGTCATTTCATCTCCGTCCATCTCAACAAGAGGTGTGCGCATCTGAATTTTGGCCATGTTTCCTTCTCCTTCTTACTTCATGTGTTTTGCGCCTTTGAGAGATTTGTTTAGTATGTCCGAATGATAGGCATAAGTGGATTCGTTTTTCTGCGCCAGTGCCTTGTACGCATATTCTACGAGGCGGTCCACAAGCTGCCTAAAATGAATGCCCATAGGTTCAAACAGGTAAAACGCGAGCGAGCCGGGAATGGTATTGATTTCGTTGACGTAAAGGTTGTTTTCTGCATCGAGCATATAATCCACACGCACAACGCCCTTACATTCGAGCATGCGGAAAATTTGGAGCGTCCACGCCTGTACCTTTTCCGTAAGTTCCTCTCCGATGGGCGCGGGGATGCGCCGCGCAAGGCTATCCATACCCTTGCCGCCGCTTTGGAGGTATTTTTTGTTGAAGTCGAGCATGTCGTCGGAATTCATGAAAAGCTCCCAGCTCAACGGCTGTTCGCACAGCGAAACCGTGGCGTCGCCGTTGAAGCCAACGCATGCGCAGTTGATTTCCACTGGCTTCACGAGCGCGCGCTCAATGAGGACGCGCCTGTCATAACCGACCGCCACGTCGATGGCCGAAATTAGCTCTTCCTTGTTTTTCGCCTTGGTAATGCCGATGGAAGAACCCAAATTGGCAGGCTTAACGATGAGCGGGTACGAAAGCGTTTCCGCGCGCGCAATGACCGCCTCGCGGTTTTCACGCCACTCACTGCGGTAGCAATACGTGCTTTCGAGCACGTTAAGCCCCATGCTTTTAAAAACTTCCTTCATGACGATTTTATCCATACCCACGGCGGAGCCGATGAGCCCGCAGCTCGTGTACGGCAAATTCGCAAGCTCAAAAAGCCCCTGTATACTACCGTCTTCCCCATGGAGGCCGTGCAGCGCAAGAAGCGCGCAGTCGAGCTCGCACACTTTATTGGGCTTGGCAAAAATACCGCCCGAAGCGAGGGTGTAAAGACCGTTCATGCCCGGTACCGCGGGCAAAAACACACGGGTAAGCCCTTTTTGATCGGGGTTGAACTTGCGGTAGGTTTCAATTTTTTTGAGCGGTTCGCCAACAAACCATTCCCCTGTGCGGGAAATGTAAACGGGAAACGCGTTGTATTTGCTTTTGTCAGCGTTTTCAAGCGCCTGAAGGCCAGTGATGATGGAAACATCGTGCTCCGCAGAGCGGCTTCCAAACAATATGCCAAGGTTGATCATGGGTTTTACCTCGATTTATTCGTCATAATTGTCGGGCAAGTCGTTTTCAAACAGCACCACCGCGCCCGTTTCGGTATGCAGCTTTAAAAGCTCCGTGGCTTCCGCGAGGTTTTTCGCGCGGACGATGTTCTTTTCATCAAACCCCGCCTCGATAAGCCCTTCGCGGATGGGTTCAACGTGTGCTCCGCCCACGAGAATGGCAACGTCGACCGCACTGGCCATCGCCGCACCAAACGCGCGGTTGAGCTCGTTTTCCTCGCTGCCAAGCTCTACCATGCCCGGCGTTACCACGATGCGCTTTCCGGTAAAGCCCTTCAGCACCTCAAGCGCCGCCTTAGAGCCCTCGGGGTTGGAGTTGAACGCATCGTCGATTACCGTTACAGCGCCCTCGATAAGCTCCAGGCGATGCTGTACGGGCTTAAGGCGTTCGATCGCGGCCGCGATTTCTTCAAGGGAAAGCCCCAAAAGGTAGGCAAGCCCCGCCGCACCTGCGATGTTTATAATGTTGTGCCTTCCCAAAAGCTTCGTGGTGCATTGTATGCTTTTGCCATCCGCGGCGGTGAGCGTGAAGGTTGAACCTTTGCTGCCGACCGAGAGGTTATCGGCCTTCAGGTAAAGGTCTTCCCCTTCGGTACCGAACAGGTATTTTCCCTTTAAGGCGCAGCGCTCGTACATTTGTCGACAAATTGCGTTGTCGCCATTGAAAAAGCATGCGCCGCTTTCGTCGATGCCTTCCATCAGCTCGGACTTAGCCTTGATCACACCCTCAAGCGAACCAAAGGTATCAAGGTGCTGCTTGCCGACCGAGGTGACGATGCCGTAGTGCGGCGAAACTAGCTTGCAAAGCTCCTTCACGTCGCCGCGGTAACGCGCGCCCATTTCCGCAATGAACACGTTGTGCTCATCGGTCAGCTGCTCGCGCACCACGCGCGTAACGCCCATGGAGGTGTTGTAGCTTCCCGGGGTGTACAAAACATCGTATTTTTCCTTTAAAATTTCACCCAAAGCATGCTTGGTGCTCGTTTTTCCGTAGCTTCCCGTAATGCCGATTTTGATAAGGTCCGCACGCTTTTTCAGCATCTTTTTCGCGTCGTTAAAATACCAAGCCTTTACGGCCTGTTCCAAGGGGTATGTGATGAGCCATGCAAAGAACACAAACAGCGGCAAAAACGCGCCGGGCAAATAGCGAAGCCCGTAAAGCAGCAAGAACCCGCCCCACGAAGGGATGCCGTTTTGCGTGGGCGTAAGCGTGATGAAAAGCGAGGCCGCAAACACCACAGCGAGCGCAAACAGCGCGGCCATCAGCCTTTTTACACGGCCGGTATAAACAAGCGGCTTTTTCTTTTCCTTTTTGCGCTCGGAAAAGTACATGAGAAGGAGCATCACCACATACAGCGCGTCCGCACCGATGTATGCGATGTTGGCGACACCTGTGCCGTAATGAATGAGAAACGCGCTCGACGAGCGAAGCGCCAAGCATACGATGCCCACGACAAGGAAGGTAAGGGCGTCGCCCATGTGCTTAAAAAGCCATTTCAGGTACATTTTGCCCTGATAGCTCTCCAGTTGCAGCATGTGGATGAACTGCGTCGCGGCAAGCACCGTAGCCGCTGCCGCGACCATCCAATATACATAAGTTGCGTAGGTCAAAACATCCATACGATTTCCTCAATCCTTGAAAAGTACGCCCATCATAGCACAGAAACGGGGATAATCGTCCGCATAGGAGAAATGCCCCGCGCCCTCGATTACGGCAAGCCCCGCGTTTTTCATGCGCTTTTGCATGAGCTTCGCCATATAAAGCGGCGTATCCTGATCGTTTTCGCCCCAGACGAGAAGCGTTTCGTTTTCGACTTTTTCAAGCCTATCCGTAAGGTCGGTGTTCACAAGCCTCACAAAGGTTTGGCGCATCGTGCCCGATGCGGCGCGGTAATCCGCAGAACCCGCGTTTTTCTGCCGCTCGGAGATGCGAAACATTCTATCGAGAAGCTTAACGCGGCCGAGGCGCTTCATGAGCTTGTAGCTGTACACCTTTACGTAATAGCTTAAGCCTCTTTTCGGCTTTACGCCTGCCGCGTCCACAAGCACGAGCTTTCGAAAAAGGTTTTTCTCCTCGGACGCAAGGTAAATGGCGACACGCCCGCCATGTGAATGGGCAATGCAATCGCAACCCAAAATGCCCTGTTCTTCCATGAACTTGCGGGTGATTGAGGCAAAATCCTCCACACCCCAAGCCAAAGAGGGTTCCTCGCTTTTTCCAAACCCAGGAAAATCGAGCGCCACAGCCTCGCGCCCCAAGCGCACCATGCAGTTGACCACAGGGCGCATGGCTTCGATGGAAGCGCCCCAGCCGTGCAAGATGAGCACGGGCTTACCGCTCCCCTGCCGCTCGAAATTTAGCTTTAATCCGTCGATGATGGTTTCCAAATTGGCTCCTAAGCTTTTAGTCG
>JAEZGQ010000172.1 GCA_023416895.1 Bacillota bacterium
CGAAAGGTGGCTCTTTTTGCTTTTGGCTCCCCCTGCTGGACTCGAACCAGCGACACTGCGGTTAACAGCCGCATGCTCTACCGACTGAGCTAAGGAGGAACGGCACGAATGATATTTTACCAAAGCCGGATGGATTTTTCAAGCCCTTTTTGCGAAAAAGACATTGAAAAATCTTTGCGGAAGAAAACACAAAAATGGTTTTTGCGCGAGAAGACCGAAAAAGCGGGCTTCTCACGGACTTGGGGTATATGGTAACATAAAAAACAAACCAAGAAAAGGCTCTTTGGCGGCGTGCAAGCCGTGCGCAAAAAAGGAATTGGGAGGAAAGGATTCTATGGAATTTTTAAAGCTTCTTCAAGAGCTGCGAACACCCTTCTTTGCAAAAATTTTTTCCGGGCTCACGTATCTGGGCGACGAGCTTGTGTTTATGGCGGCCGTGCTGGTTGTTTTGTGGTGCGTGGATAAAAAGTGGGGCTATCGTCTTTTTGCAATGGGCATGTTCGGCACCATTTTTAACCAGTTCCTCAAGGCGGTTTTTCTCGTGCCGCGTCCGTGGGTGCTCGACGCGAGCATAGAGCCTGTGCCGTCCGCGTTTGAATCCGCCACGGGTTATTCTTTCCCAAGCGGACACACCCAAAGTGCCGCCACGCTTTTCGGTGGGATTGCCGTTTGGCTTAAAAAGCGTGCCGCAACTGTGGTGTGCGTGATACTTGTTTTACTCACCGGGCTTTCGCGCATGTACCTTGGTGTACATACGCCGCTCGACGTGGGCGTTTCGCTTGTAACGGGTGCCTTAACGGTAATGGTATTTGCATACTTTTATCAAAAACCGCAGCGCGGTATGCGACTGAGCGTTGGTACGGGGATTGTGCTTGTAGGTGCGGCGCTGGCGCTTTTGCTGTATGTGCTTCTTGCTCCTCAAACGGAGCGCAATGTGGCTCAGTTCGACGAGGAAGGCGTGAAAACCGCCTATACGGTGTTTGGCACGGTTGTGGGGCTTGCGGTGTCATGGCTGGTAGATAGGTATTATTTACGCTACGAGGTGCGCGCTGCTTGGTGGGCACAGGTGTTGAAGTTTGTTTTGGGGCTTGGCATCATTGCGCTGATGAGAACCGTCCTCAAGCAGCCTCTGTACTCGCTGTTTCAAGGCGGCGGTGCGGCGGATGCGGTACGTTACTTTTTGATGACCATTACGGGCGGCATCCTTTGGCCGCTTACGTTTCGCCTGTGGTCGAAGACCGCTGTGCGGCGCGAGGCATAAAGCAAAAATATCGCATTCTGTTACAAAAAGCCGGCGGTTGACCGCCGGCTTTTGCATGCAGTTTCACGTTTTCAAAAGCAAAACCATGCCGCGGCAAAAAGCGCGAGGTTGAGGGCAACAAGCGCGGGCATGCCCAAACGAAACGCCGTCTTTTGTGTTTTGTGACGGAAGGCGTACATGCCAAAAAGGCTACCTAGAGCGCCGCCTAGAAACGCGCACATAAAAAGTGTGCGTTCGCGAATTCTTCGCGCGTTGTTTTGAGCAAAGCTCTTGTCAAGGGCCATCAAAACAAAGCCTGTAAGGTTTGCGGCAAGCGCGTAAGCAGCAAACCATGGAAAAAGCTCTTTCATAGCTTCTCGTCCTCGTGCTTGCGGTCGCGCGGGGGCAGGCTGAGCCTGTCCCACATGCCGTACTTGTGCGTATCGGCAATGGCGTTCATGATGCGCTCCTTTGCGTCCGGCATGATGGAGCAGAAGTATTGGAGA
This sequence comes from Bacillota bacterium, assembly GCA_023416895.1. Taxonomy (GTDB): domain Bacteria; phylum Bacillota; class Clostridia; order Christensenellales; family CAG-138; genus UBA7707. Next base: position 1,747 of record JAEZGQ010000172.1, read on the forward strand.
ACCGCCTTCATATCCTCGCGCTTTGTTTTTCCCGCGACGGGGCAGTTGGGCTTGCAGATGGGAAGCTCCAGCCGTCTTGCCACGGAAAGCGCGTACTTTTCGGGCAGGAACACGAGCGGGCGTATTACGGTAACCTCACTTCGGCTCAAATAGGTTACGGGGCCGAAGGTGTTGAGGCGGCTTTCGTAAAGAAGGCTCATAAAAAAGGTTTCCAGTACATCCTCGCGGTTGTGCCCAAGGGCAACAAGGTTGCAGCCACGTTCCCTCGCCGCATCGTTGAGCGCGCCGCGCCGAAGCTTTGCGCACAGCGCGCAGGGGTGTTTTTCCTCGCGTACGTTAAAAACCACGTCGCCGATTTCCGTGCGGAGAATGTCAAACGGTACGCCGATCTTTTTTGCGAAGGCCTCTACGGGCGAATAGTCCTCTTTTGTCAGGCCAAGGTCAAGCATCACCGCGCACACTTCAAACGGCGTTTTGCAAAATTGAGAATACAGCTTTAGCCCGTACATCAAAAGAAGGCTATCCTTGCCGCCGGAAACGCCAACGCAAATTTTATCGCCCGGGGCGATCATATGGTATCGTTCATCCGCGCGGCGGATGCAGCCGAGCACTCGTTTCATACAAACCTCGCAGAGCTGTTTGCCGCAAAGGTTCATATGTACGCGGCAGAAATGCTTGCTCTATTATAGCAAGGGTGCAAGCGTACCGCAATGTCGAGAACCGCCCATAAAGTTTGCAAAAAAGGCGAAATCGCAAACATTTGCGCAAAGCGGAAATAACGGTTGCCCTTGCCGCTTGCCAAAGGTTATAATGAGATTAAGAAAATGTAAGGGAGGGGTTTCTCTTGATACGCGTAATCGTGGGCGAAACCGGCGCGGGCAAAACCAAGCGCATCATCAGCATGGCGAACGAAAAGCTGCAGTCTGCCAAGGGAAGCATCGTTTTTCTCGACAACGACAGCAAGTACATGTTCGATCTGAAGAACGCAATCAGGTTCATCGACGCATCCGAATTCCACATCGACAGTCCGGAGAAGTTTACCGGCTTTTTGTCGGGCCTTGCTGCCCAGGATTTTGATCTGGAATACATTTTTATCGACGGCTTCCGCAAAATCGTGCGTCACCCGCTGGAAACGCTCCCGGGCCTGTTCGAGGAACTCGAAGCTTTCTCCGAACAACGCGGCGTAAAAATCATCTTCAGCATCAGCGGCAACCCGGCTGATCTTCCTCCGATCTTGAAGAACTACCTTCTTGGCGCGGAAAACAGCATATAGCGTATATTTATAACGAAATTTGCAAGGCGGGTATTTACATGCCCGCCTTGCTTTTTTGTGCGCGCGCTTCTCGCAAATTGTTCATTTGACGGCCTGTACTGAATCTTGGTACAATGTGCATACATAATACGGGGTGAAATTACGCTTCTATAAAAGCGTTTTCTTTTTTCCATGTATTTGCGTTTAGGAGGCATATCTATGAAGTCCTGGTTAAGGACGACGTTGTATTTTCTTGCGGTGATTGTTATCACGGCGGCAATCACGGTAGGCATTACGGTAACGGCGATGAACCGCAGCCGTGAGGATGCGGTGGTGATGAGCGTTGAGGAATACCAAAGGCTCAAAGGGGTTTTGGTATTTCAGGAAATTATGGAAAAAATCGGCACGCAGGCGCTTCACGCCACTGTCGATGATGATACGCTCGTAGAATACGGCGCGCGCGGCATGCTTTCCGCCCTTAACGACCAGTACGCTGAATACTATACCCCCGCGGAGTACGAGGCGTATCTTTCCCGCATCAACGGCCAGTATAACGGCATAGGCATTCTCGTGGGGCAACCGGGCGAGCTTGGCGCTGAGGTGCTTGACGCTTATGAGGGCAATCCCGCAGCGCTTGCGGGCGTGCAGGCAGGGGATATTATAACAGCCGTGGACGGCCAAAGCATGGCAAACGCGCAGCTTGACGAGCTTGTAGCGGCGGTAGACGTGGAAATTGGCCAAACGGTAACCTTAAGCATCCTTCGCGGCGAACAAACCCTTGAAATTCCCGTAACGAGCGCTGCCATCAACATCAAACGCGTGAGCTACGCGCTCTTTAATGAGCGCACGGGTTACATCCGCATTGACATGTTTACCGGAAACTGCGTGGACGAATTTGAGGAGGCGCTCAAAAGCCTAACCGAGCGCGGCATGAAATCCCTCGTAATCGACCTTCGCAACAATCCGGGCGGCTCACTCGATGATGTGGTAAAAATTGCCGACATGATTTTGGGCAATTGCACCATCGTAAGCCTAAAGGGTAACGATGCTTCGGATGAAACCGTGTATCGCTCCAACGGGCAGGCGCTCAAGGTACCGCTCGCCGTACTCGTGAACGAAAACTCCGCTTCCGCCAGCGAAATTCTTGCGGGAGCGGTGCAGGACAACGAAGCGGGCGTAATCGTTGGCATGAAAACGTTTGGCAAAGGCATCGTGCAAACTACCATGCCGCTTGAATCCAACGGCAGCTGGCTCAAGCTTACGACCGAGGAATACTTTACGCCAAGTGGCACAAACATCCACGGTGTGGGCATTACGCCCGACATTATCGTGGATCTTTCCGCGAACCTTAAGGAGCTGCCCATCAAAGACATTCCGCAGGAAGATGATGTACAGCTGTGGGGCGCGCTAGATTATGTGCGAGGCCAGGCGAACCAGTAAAGCGCCATATCTTTTTTGGAAGCAAAACGGCGCCTTACTAGGCGCCGTTTTGAAAAGCTGCGTTTCTGCTATCAATCGTGGTCCCGTTCGTGCTTGAGCCCGTCTCTGCGGAACAGGATGGAGATACCCCATATTCCCGCAAGGCCTACAATGGTATAAACCACGCGCGCAAGTACGGTGCTCATCCCTCCGAAAATGGCGGCGACGAGGTCAAACTGGAAAAGCCCGATCAACCCCCAGTTGAGCGCACCGATGATAACAAGTATAAGCGCAAGTGTATCCATGTTCTTCGCTCCTTTTC
>JAEZGQ010000178.1 GCA_023416895.1 Bacillota bacterium
TGCCACCGTGCGGCGCTGCGTCGTATTAACGCAACGCGTGGCAAAACGGAGCAGAAAAGAAAGGCAAACGTATGATTGAACTCAAGCACATCACAAAAACCTTTCGCGTGGCGAAGCGTACGGGCGGGCTAAAAGCGGCAACGCGCGCGCTTTTTTCGCGAGACGTCACGCGGCTGCGCGCGCTCGACGACATTTCGTTTACCATCGGCGACGGGGAAATGGTTGGCTACATCGGCCCCAATGGCGCGGGGAAAAGCAGCACCATCAAAATCATGTGCGGCATCCTCACACCGGAGGAGGGAACCTGTGTGATCGACGGCCTCGTGCCGTGGAAGGAGCGCCGCGCGCACGTAAAACGCATCGGCGTGGTGTTCGGGCAGCGCACCCAGCTTTGGTGGGACGTTCCCGTGATCGACTCGTTTGAACTGATTCGGGACATTTACCGCGTGGAGCCGCAGCACTACAAAAGAAGCGCCGAGGAGCTTACCGAGCTTTTGGAGCTTGGCGAGCTTTTGAAAACCCCTGCGCGCCAGCTGTCCCTTGGGCAGAGGATGCGTTGCGAAATTGCTGCGTCGCTTTTGCACGAGCCATCCATCCTCTTTTTGGACGAGCCGACCATCGGCTTGGACGCGGTTTCAAAAATCGCCGTGCGAAGTTTCATCAAGCGTGTCAACCGCGAAAAGAAAACCACCGTGGTGCTCACCACCCACGACATGCAGGACATCGAAGCGCTTACCGAGCGCATCCTCCTCATCGGCAAAGGCAAAATTTTGCTGGATGGGTCGCTTTCTGAGCTCAAAACGAGAAACTCTCCCTACAAAACCGTTACGCTTACCTGCTCGGGCGGTACGTTTGCACCGCAAAGAGGCATTGCACTTAAAGAGCAAACGGATGGACGAGCCGTGTTTGCGGTGGATACGAGAGAGGTTTCCGTTTCGGACGCCATCGCTGTGCTCACCAAAAATACGGACGTTACCGATCTTTCGGTTGCGGGCGCGAGCGCGGAGGAAATGGTGGTTTCGCTATACGAGGAGTTCCGTATATGAAAAGCTATCTTGCGATGTTTCGCATCCGCTTTCTTCATGGGCTTCAATACCGCGCGGCCGCGTACGCGGGTGTCGCGACGCAGTTTGCTTGGGGGTTCATGGAAATCCTCATGTTTGCTGCGTTTTACAAGGCAAATGCCGCAGCGTTCCCAATGGGCTTTTCGCAGCTTTCAAACTACATTTGGCTTCAGCAGGCGTTTCTGGCGCTGTTCATGGTATGGTTTTTGGATGAGGATATTTTTGCGGGCATCCGCGAGGGGCATGTGGCCTACGAGCTTGCCCGTCCGCTCGACCTTTATTGGATGTGGTTTGTGAAAAACGCGGCGGTGCGGTTGTCAAAAACCGTGCTTCGTAGCATGCCCATCCTTTTGGTGGCAGCGTTTTTGCCCGCGCCCTACGGGCTTTCGCTCCCGCCGGACTTCGGGAGCTTCCTGTGGTTTCTTGTTACGGCGGGGCTCGGGTACTTTACGGTGGCGGCATACTGCATGCTCGTTTACATTGCCACGTTTTATACCGTAAACCCTGCGGGCGTGCGCATTGTGGCGGTTTCTCTGGCGGAGTTTCTTTCGGGCGGCATCATACCGCTGCCCTTTTTGCCCGATGGGGTAAGAAAAGTGCTCGAACTTACGCCGTTTGCCTCCATGCAGAACCTTCCGCTTTTGATCTACGGCGGCAGCGTGAGCGGTGCGGCGCTTCTTCGGGGCGCGGCGCTTCAGGTGTGCTGGCTTTTGGCGCTTGTGCTTCTTGGTCGGGGGTGGATGAGCCGCGCAATCAAAAAAGTTGTCGTGCAGGGGGGCTAGGCGATGAAGCTCTATTTAACGTATCTTTCCATCCACATAAAAAGCCAAATGCAGTACAAAACCTCGTTGTTTCTGACGATGTTAGGGCAGTTTTTGGTTTCCTTCTCCGCGTTTTTGGGTATGTATTTCATGTTCGAGCGATTTCATGCGGTGGAGGGTTTTTCCTTTGCCGAGGTGCTATTGTGCTTTGCGGCGGTGCTGATGGCCTTTTCGCTTGCGGAATGCTTTGCGCGCGGGTTCGACGGGTTTGCGCGCGTGCTCGCAAACGGCGAGTTCGACCGCATCCTTGTGCGCCCGAGGAGCGAGGTGCTTCAAGTGCTTGCCGCGCGGTTTGAGTTTTCGCGTGCGGGGCGGCTATTGCAGGCGGTGGCGGTATTTTTGTATGCCATTCCGGCAAGCGGCGTCGTTTGGAGTGCCGATAAGGTTTTGACGCTCGTGCTGATGGTCGTTTGCGGTACGCTCGTGTTCTGCGGGCTTTTTGTGGTTTATGCTGCCCTTTGCTTTTTCACCACCGAAGGGCTTGAGTTCATGAACATCTTCACCGATGGCGGCAGGGAATTCGGTGCGTACCCGTTTTCTGTCTACGGCAAGGATGTGCTTCGGTTCCTCACCTTTGTGATTCCGCTTGCGCTGTTTCAGTATTACCCGTTTTTGTACCTTGTGGGGAGAAGTGAAAGCGTATGGTACATGCTGCTGCCGCTTGTATCCTTGCTTTTTCTTATACCTTGTCGTGTGCTTTTTAAAATCGGCCTGCGTCATTACAAATCCACGGGTTCGTAAAAGCCAAGATTTGCTCTTTTTTCACAATGCAGCACCTAGCGCACGGTGTACAAACCGTGTATAATAATAAAATATCATGGATTCCAACATGAGGTATGCACCCGTACGCTCGTTATAAAAATGCAAATGCAATCGTTTTACCCCATTCCTTCCCGCAGGTGTTCTGCGCCGTTGAACTTTCGTATACAATTTGGGCGGTTTCGTCCAAAAAAATAAGGCGCCGCGCCGCTACTCCACAAAATAGCTGCGCGGGTCAACAAAAAGGAGGCAAACCATTCCGCTTCGGCTTGCGGTGCGGCAGTGTGGAGACCTGCCGTAAGAGGCTGCACCCGTATTTTGGGTGGCCTGAGAGGATGCGTGCGGAGGCACCGTCCGTCAAAGCCGGGTTTCATGGCAAATGTAACCATGAAGGGTCTCAAGAAGGTGTACGACAAGAACGTGGTGGCTGTTGTCGATTTCAACCTCGAAATCGCCGACAAGGAATTCGTGGTGCTGGTTGGCCCTTCGGGCTGCGGCAAATCTACGACGCTGCGCATGGTCGCCGGTCTTGAGGAAATTTCCGAGGGTGAGCTGTACATTGGCGACAAGCTCGTCAACGACGTCGCGCCCAAGGACAGGGACATCGCGATGGTGTTCCAGAACTATGCGCTCTACCCGCACATGACGGTGTATGAGAACATGGCGTTTGCGCTTAAACTGCGCAAGGTACCCAAGGCGGAGATCGACAAAAAGGTCAAGGAAGCCGCGGAAATTTTGGGCATCACTGAGTACCTCGGCCGCAGGCCCAAGGCGCTTTCGGGCGGACAGCGCCAGCGTGTCGCCATCGGCCGCGCCATTGTGCGTGAACCGCAGGTGTTCCTGATGGACGAACCACTTTCTAACCTGGACGCCAAACTCAGAAACCAGATGCGCGCGGAGCTCATCAAGCTGCGCGAGCGCATCGACACCACCTTCATTTACGTTACGCACGACCAGACCGAGGCTATGACCCTCGGCGACCGCATCGTCGTGATGAAGGATGGTTATGTGCAACAGATCGGAACCCCGCACGATGTGTTTAACAAACCCTCGAACCTGTTTGTGGCCGGCTTCATCGGCACGCCGCAGATGAACTTCTTTAACGCCAAGCTTTTGGTTTCCGGCGGCAAGTACAGCGTAAAAATCGAAGAGGCGGAAATGGAGTTGAGCGAGGAAGCGCAAGCGATCCTGCGGCAAAAGAACGCGCAGGCTTGTGATGTGATGGCGGGAATCCGTCCCGAGCATCTGGAAATCGCTTCGCAAAGCGGCAAAAACACCGTGCATGCGCGTGTGGACGTATCCGAAATGATGGGCAGCGAAGCCTATGTGCATGTGGAAGCGGCTGGAAAAGACATCGTGCTCCGCGTAACCACCACCGAAATGATCAAAAACCGCAGCTTTGGCTCCGCGAAGGAATCGTACATCGATTTTACCGCGGCGCCCGAGCATATTCATATTTTCGACAGCCAAAGCGGAGCGAACCTGCTCTATTGATTATCAAGAAAGTGGCTTTAGCAGCTTTCGGGCGGATGAGAAATCATCCGCCCGAATTTTTGCGCAAAAAAAAGCCCCCGTCCGCAATCAAAAAGCGGCGGGGGTATTGTGATTAAAGCTGTTTTGGTGTTTTGCGGAGGAAGAGAATCCCGAGCGTATACGGCCCGCAGTGGCTTGAAACCGTGCAGCCCGCGCGCGTTTCAATGATCTCTTGAAAGTTAGCGAGGCTTTTGATAAGCTCACGTACCTTTTCCACCGTTTCCGGCGCGCAAGCCGGATGGGTAATGAACACGCGCGTTTGATCGATGTCATCGAGATCCTTCAGTTTGTCCTTCACGTAGTTCTCAAGGGTGCGGTCAAAGCTGCCTTTGTACTTTTTCCCTACGGCCATTTTGCCGCAGTATACCTCAATGCTAGGCTTGAGCTGAAAAAGCTTTGCGCCAAATGCCTCTAGCCCGGTGCAGCGCCCGCCCTTGTGAAGGTAGTCGAGCTTGTCGATCACAAAGCTTGCGTCTACCCGCGGAATAAGGTCGCTGAGCCTTTCCACAATTTCGGGTGCGCTCATACCCTTGCTTGCCATTTCCGCGGCGGCGTACACCACATGACCGTTGCCGCTTGAAAGGTTGCGCGAGTCTACAACGTATACATTCTCAAAACTCTTTGCCGCAAGCGATGCGTTCTGGTAGCAGGAAGAGAATTCCGCGCTGATGTTGATGTGGACAACGGCGTCGTAGGTTTCCAATAATTCCTCAAAAAGACGATGATATTCGTATACGTTGACAGCCGCTGTTTTGCACGTTTTTCCGTCCTGCTCCACGTAGCGGAAAACATCCGCAGGATGAATGTCCACGCCGTCGTGGAAAGTATCTTCGCCAACCATTATGGCGAGAGGAGTAAGCGTTACGTTAAGCTTACTTAGGATTTCGGGTGTAAGGTCGCAGGTGGAATCCGCTGTGACCTTGATCATGCCGGCATCACTCCTTTGTTTAATTTTGACCTAATAATTGGTCATTGATACAACATGCATTATACAACAAAACCGCTCTTGTGCAAAGAGCGGCAAATAGCGGCAAAGTGGTCAGAAAAGGGCAGAGTAGTTAACGTGTGCTGAAAAAATGGTGATACAACATAAGAAGCCGCGTGCCACAGGTATTCAGTAGGCAACGACGTTGGGCTGGAAAGGCTTGATTGCCTCGGCAAATGCAAGGAGCGTTTCCGGCGCGTGCGGGGGCTTTTTGAGGCGGAACAGGTCTTCCTCGCAGTAGCTTATAGGCATGCGGTAGGGGTTTAAAACATAGCGCGGCAGAGGGGGCATTTCTCTCGCCATCACGAGCATGTCAGAAAGTGAAAGCTGCGGTATCACGGTGGTACGCGCCTCAAAGGAGATGGAAGAAGCGAAAAGAAGCGACGCGGTTTCCTTTACCTGTTCGGCGTTCGCGCCATTGCCCGCCATTTCGCGGTAGCGGCTCCATGGTGCCTTATAGTCGAGCGCAACATAGTCGAGTGCGTTCGAGGCAAGCATGGAGCTTACGGCTTCGGGGAGCGAACCGTTGGTGTCAAGCTTTACCAAAAAACCCATAGACTTTAAGGTGAGCGCAAGCTCCTTAAGGCCTTTTTGAAGTGCCGCTTCGCCGCCCGAAAGCACAACTGCGTCAAGAAGGCCCTTGCGTTTCTCAAGAAACGCAAGGGCTTCGTTTACGTCCATACCGATGCCCTCACCGTGAAGAATGTCGCGGTTGTGGCAATAAAAGCAATCGTAGTTACAGCCCGGAAAGAAGAACACCGCACTTAAGGCGCCCGGGTAGTCAAGCGTAGAGGATTTGATAAGCCCCGCGAGCTTCACGAAAGGTTCTCCTCACGGATCACATACTTTTTGCGTTCCATGTATTCTTCCTTTTTGCCGCGGTGGTAGTTTTGCACCGGGCGCAGGTAGCCTACGACGCGGCTCCATACCTCGGCCTCTTTGCCGCAGGTGGGGCAGTTGAAGTGCTCGCCCGCCACATAGCCATGCTCGGGGCAAATGGAGAAGGTGGGGGTAAGCGAAATATAAGGGAGCTTATATTTGGTAAATGCCTTTTGCAAAACCGCCTTGGCCACGCTGATGTCCCTGATGCGCTCGCCCAGGTACAAATGCAGCACCGTGCCGCCCGTATAGAGGCTTTGAAGCTCATCCTGCAAGTCGAGCGTTTCAAAAATATCGTCGGTAAAGCCAACGGGGAGCTGGCTCGAGTTGGTGTAGTACGGCGTTTGATTGCCCGCCGTGATGATGTTCGGATACTTTTCTTTGTCGAGCTTAGCCAGGCGGTAGCTTGTGCCTTCCGCGGGCGTCGCCTCGAGGTTGTAGAAGTGGCCGGTCTCCTCCTGAATGTCGGTAAGAAGCTCGCGCATGTAGCTGAGCGTGCGCACGGCAAACCCCTGGCCGTTTTCGGTGGTAAGGTCTTCGTTAAAAAGGTTGAGGCAGGCTTCGTTCATACCCAAAAGCCCCACGGTGTTGAAATGGTTGTACCAGTATTGGCCCGTACGCGCCTTGATGTCCCTAAGATAATGAGCGGAATAGGGGTACATGCCGCGAGCGGTCTGCTCCTCTACAACCTTGCGCTTGATTTCAAGGCTCTTTTTGGCCGTATGCACCATTTGGCAAAGCCTTGCGCGGAATTCCGATTCGCTGCGCGAAACATAGGCGATGCGCGGCAAATTCACGGTAACCACGCCGATGGAGCCGGTAAGCGGGTTCGAGCCGAAAAGCCCGCCGCCGCGTTTGCGAAGCTCCTTGGTGTCGAGCCTTAAGCGGCAGCACATGGAAACCGCATCCTCGGGCGAGAGGTCGGAATTGATGTAGTTGGAGAAGTACGGAATGCCGTATTTGCAGGTGATCTCCATAAACCTGTCGACAACGGGGCTGTTCCAGTCGAATTCGCGGGTGATGTTGATGGTGGGGATGGGGAAGGTGAACACGCGGCCCTTGCTGTCGCCTTCAAGCATCACGTCGCAAAATGCGGTGTTGAAAAGGTCCATTTCCTTCTGAAAATCGCCGTATGTATCCTCCATGGGCTTGCCGCGGTAAATGACCGGCTCGTCTTTGAGCGTGCGAGGTACTTTGATATCGAAAGTGAGGTTTGAAAACGGGCACTGAAAGCCCACGCGCGTGGGTACGTTGATGTTGAAAATGAACTCCTGCAGCGCCTGCTTGACGGCCTTATAATCGAGGTTGTCGTAGCGGATGAAGGGAGCGCAATAGGTATCAAACGACGACCACGCCTGTGCGCCGGCGGTTTCGCCCTGTGTGGTGAACGTGGAGTTGACGATTTGTCCCAAAAACGAGCGCAGATGCTTCGGGGCGCTGGACTCGACCTTGCCGGGCACGCCGCCAAAGCCGTTTAAGAGGATCTGACGCAGATCCCAGCCCGCGCAGTAGGGGCCGAAGAAGCCGAGGTCGTGCATGTGAATGTCGCCGGATACATGCGCATCGCGCACCTCCGCGGGGTACACCTCATGCAGCCAGTACTGCTTGGTGAACGTTTCGCGGATGTAGTTGTTCATGCCGTTGATGGAGCGCTGCGTATTGGCGTTCTCCTTGATTTGCCAATCCTGATCCTCAAGGTAGTTGGAGAACATTTCGATGGTCGCGCCGATGAGCGCGTTCGCTTCGCGGGAAGCGCGGCGCTTTTCGCGGTAGAGAATGAAGGCCTTCGCCGTGCGGGCGTGGCCGTTTTCGATGAGCACCTTTTCCACGATATCCTGCACGCCTTCCACGTCGGCGGTGCCTTCGGGGTATTTAAAATTGGCGATTTCGCCCACCTGCGAGGCAAGCTTTTCGCTCAAATCCCAGTCGTTGCCGCCAACGGCCTGCGCTGCTTTGAAAATAGCAAGCGCGATCTTCTCCTGCTTGTAGGGTACGAGTGCGCCGTTGCGCTTGCGGATCATCCTTAACATTCTCACGTGCCTCCCTGCTTAACTAGATAAAAAAAGACAAAAAATCCGCCCGGTCCCGTCGGGCGCAAAAATGCATAACCCAAATCGTTTATACAATATGTTGTGGCTTGGTTTTTTTAATGTGTGAATATATGGTAGCAGAACTGCGATGTGGGTGTCAATACTAGCGCTTGGAAAAATACGGCATTTTTCGAACATTTTTGCAACCGCTCATATCGGCATACCGTTTTGTCATGTAGCCACGCTTACGTTGACCTTCGTGCCACGCGGGTGTTAGAATGGGGAAAACATGGCGGTTGGTAGGCGTGTATGGAATTCCGTACGGAACGCAATGGCGTTGGAGAAGTGAAGATAGGCGTACCGTCTATGGGGCGCGCAAACGTGATATTATGAATGAACATTCTGTCAATTGAAAAAGCGCCATCAGACTTAGGCGCACGTATTTGCAGGATGCGGTGCCCGTAACGCTCGGACAAGAGTTTTCCGATTGCGCCGCAATGATCGATATCCAAATGCTTGAGGCCGCTTTGCGGCTGGGCGCTATGGCGGTGGGCACGGGGCTTGGCGTACAAGGCGCTTGGAGAAGGCCTTACCTAATGCGAAGCGGCATTTGAAAGCAGTCTTGTTTCTCTGGATAAATTTTGACGCACTTATAGGGCCGAAAACGATGATTTAAGGAGGAGCTTGAGTATGGAGTTCACAAGGCTTCGCGCGTGGCGGGAAAGCGACGCGGCGGATTTGGTACATGCCATCAACAACAGAGAAGTGCTCAATAACCTTCGCGACGGCATTCCTTACCCGTATTCCCTTGCGGATGCGGAGTCGTTCATCCGCTCACGGCTGGATGCGGACAAAAATGAAGCGTTCGCGTGGGCGATTACAGACAATGGCCGTGTCATCGGTAGCATCGGCATTTTTAGAAAAAGCAACATCCATCGACTTACCGCCGAAATGGGGTATTACCTCGCAGAGGATTTTTGGGGCAAGGGCATTGCGACCGAAGCGGCGCGCGAGGCGGTTTCGTATGTGTTTTTATATACCGATATCGTACGCGTTTACGCGGAGCCGTTTGCAAGAAACCTTGCTTCGTGCCGCGTACTTGAAAAGGCCGGGTTTGCGTTTGAAGGCGTGCTGCGCAAAAACGCAATCAAAAACGGCGAAGTTCTCGATATGAGGCTTTACAGCATTGTCCGTTAGCATAGAAGAGGAGAAAGTTTACGTGTCCTATGTAGATGAAATCAGGCGCTATTTGCCGCAAAGCGCACAGGAGACCACCGATCAAAAGCAGATCTTAGCGTTCATCGAAAAGCATCCGAACAGTGTACTGCTTCGAGAGAACCGCACCGCGCATATTACAAGCTCGGGATTTATCATCAATACGACATGCGACAAGGCGCTTCTTATCCACCACAACCAACGTGGCGTGTGGGCATGGACGGGCGGTCATGCGGATGGCGACACCAACCTTTTGGACGTGGCGCTTCGCGAAGCCAAGGAGGAAACGGGCGTTGTGCACATTCGCCCGCTCAAAAAGGAAATCGCTTCGCTCGACATTCTGCCTGTATACGGGCATACGAGAAAGGGCGAATATGTAAGCACGCACCTGCACCTTTCGGTTTCCTACCTTTTGGTGTGCGAGGAGAGCGATGCGCTTTCCGTTTGCGAAGGGGAAAATACCGCCGTGGCGTGGTTTCCGTTTTCGTATTTTTCCCAAGAAAACTTTATTGCGCCGGACGTGTACCTTTATAACAAGCTCATCGAACGGGCGAAGGTTGCGTTTGGGCGTTGACCGGCTGGGCCTGCTTGAATCTAAGGGCCTTGCAGTAAAAAGCGCGCCGCGTGAAAATACGCTGCGCGCTTTTTGTTGAATCACAGTTCAATTGATTTACACGTGCAAATCCTCCGCTTTCTCGGCGGAGCTAAGGTCCGGCAGGCTTTCAAGGAAGCGTTCCACCTGCTCCTCGCAGCGCCCCGTGAGGTTTTTCGCGTCGGCAACGGCTTCAATTTCGGCCTTGCTAAGCGGGAAGGAAGGGTCAAAAGCGAGACGGGATAGAAGGTTACACGGCTCGCCCTCCTTCATGCGGGCGGTGGCGGCCATGGAATGCGTGCGAATGACCTCATGCAGTGCCTGCCTGTCGCCGCCTTTTTTCACACCCTCCATCAAGAGGTTTTCCGTAACGAGGAAGGGGACATATTCGGCAAGGTTTCTCGCGATGATCTTTTCATTCACCACAAGCCCCTGCGCGATGTTCTGCACAAGCCTTAGTACGGCATCTATCGCCAAAAAGGCCTCAGGCATGGCGATGCGGCGGTTTGCAGAGTCGTCAAGCGTGCGCTCGAACCACTGCACGCTCGCGGTAGCCGCGCCGTTTTGCGCGTCTGCCATCACATAGCGGGCAAGGGAACAAACACGCTCCGCGCGCATGGGATTTCTCTTGTAGGCCATGGCCGAGGAGCCGATTTGCTCGGTTTCAAAGGGCTCCTCCACCTCGCGCATGTACTGCAAAAGCCGAAGGTCGTTTGCGAAGCGGTACGCGCTTTGCGCAACGGAGGAAAGCGCGTTTAAAATACGGCTGTCGAGCTTGCGCGGGTAGGTTTGCCCCGTCACGGGGAATGCGGCCTCAAAGCCGAATGTGCGCGCAAGGTAGCTGTTAAGCTCGTCCGCCTTTTTTCCATCGCCGTCGAACAGGCTAAAAAAGCTCGCCTCGGTGCCGGTGGTACCGCGGCTGCCTAAAAAGAGAATGCTTTTTAGAGCGAAATCAAGCTCGTCGAGGTCTGAAAGAAAATCCTGCATCCAAAGGCAGGCGCGCTTGCCAACGGTAACGGGCTGCGCAGGCTGCAAATGCGTAAAGCCGAGCGTCGGCAGCGCCTTGTAGCGCGCGGCAAAGCCTTTGAGTGAAAGAAGCACGCCGCAAAGCTGTTTTCTAAGGTATAGAAGCCCGTCGCGGTAAAGGATGAGGTCCGCATTGTCGGTCACATAGCAGCTTGTCGCGCCCATATGAAGAATACCCTTCGCACCCGGCGCCGCAAGTCCGAACCCGTAAATGTGCGCCATAACGTCGTGGCGTACTTCTTTTTCCTTTTTGGCAATGGCCTCGTAGTCTATCTCGTCGATGTGCGCCTTGAGCTCGTCGATTTGCTCTTGCGTAATGGGAAGACCGAGAAGGCGCTCCCCCTCTGCGAGGGCGACCCATAGCCTGCGCCAGGTTTTTACGCGCGTGTCGGGGGAGAAAAGCTCGAGCATGTAGCGCGACGCATAGCGCGAGGATAGGGGGGATTCGTAAACGGTTTTGTCCATAACGCGTACCTCCAGCAAATCATGCCCGCGCGGCACTTGATCGTTTCTTTAGCGAAGAATGATGTCGTTCCTGCTTGCGCCAACGCTCACGTAAGGAATGGGGCGGCAAAGCTCCTTTTCAAGGAAAAGCACATATTCGCGCGCGGCCTTGGGTAAATCTTTAAATTCGCGCACGGAAGAAATGTCGCAGTTCCAGCCCTTCATGTACTCAAGGATCGGCTTTGCCACAGAAAGCATAGGCGTGAAGGGGAATTCATTGGCGCGAATGCCATTTATTTCGTAGGCGACGCACACGGGGATCTTTTCCATATAGGATAAAACATCGAGCTTTGTCAGCGCAAGTTCGGTTGCGCCCTGTACCCTTACGCCGTAGCGCGTGGCGACGAGGTCAAAGGGCCCTACGCGCCTCGGGCGCCCTGTGGCCGCACCGTACTCGCCGCCTGCCTCGCGAAGGGCATCGGCGTCTTTCCCAAACCATTCTGCCACAAAGGGGCCTTCGCCCACGCAGGAGGAGTAGGCTTTTACAACGCCCACCACCGAGTCCACCTTCATATCCGGTGCGCCGGAGCCGATGGGCGCATACGCCGCGAGCGGCGAAGAGGAGGAGGTGTAGGGGTAAATGCCGAAGTCGATGTCGCGAAGCGCGCCGAGCTGCGCCTCAAACAGTATTTTTTTGCCGGCCTGCTGCGCCTCGTGAAGCACCTTGCCGGTATCGCAAATATGCTCTTTGAGCGGCGCGCCGAAGGTTTCCACCCATGTGAGCATGTCGTTAAGCGTATAGGGCTTTTCGCCGTACACGTTTTGTATGGTGAGGTTTTTCCACTCGAGCACGCCCTGAAGGTGTT
This sequence comes from Bacillota bacterium, assembly GCA_023416895.1. GTDB lineage: Bacteria > Bacillota > Clostridia > Christensenellales > CAG-138 > UBA7707. The sequence continues at coordinate 12,215 of JAEZGQ010000178.1, forward strand.
CCTTCAAATATTCGGGAAGTAAAAGCTCGCCCGCCATAATGCCTTTTTTCAGATACTTGTCACCGTAAACGGGACCGATGCCGCGCTTGGTGGAGCCGTACTTGGCGTCCTTGAGGCGCGCTTCTTCCAGCGCATCCTGTGCCTTATGGAAGGGGAACACCAAAATGGCGCGGTCGCTGATCTTCAGGTTTTCGCCCGTAATCTTTACGCCCGCGGCGCGAAGCTTTTGAATTTCACCGCAAAGGTGTTCAAGGTCGATCACGGTGCCGTTGCCCAAAACGTTGATGACACCCTCGGTAAAAATGCCGGAGGGCAGGAGATTGAGCGCGAACTTGCCGTATTGGTTGATGACCGTATGTCCCGCGTTGCTGCCGCCCTGGTAGCGCACCACCGCGCCGCAGTCCGCCGCAAGAAGGTCCACCATGCGTCCCTTTCCCTCATCGCCCCAGTTGATGCCTACCACCGCGCACGTTGCCATTGTGTTGTTCTCCTTTGCGTTTTCATTTTTTGCCGGAATCAATTATATCCTCCTCGTCTACGCGCGTAAACGTGCACCGCAAAACAAAAAAACAATGCCCGCATAAGCGCGCCTTATAAAGCCCGCCGCTTTGTACGAAAAATAAGCAAAATGATACACAGTATGCGATTTTATAAACCGTGCTTATGGCCATATTCAAACTCAATATGGCCAAAAGCGGCCAAAACAGGCCGTATGCGCCTTGTGCGCAACGGGAAATGCTGATAAAGTTAACGTTGTTTGACGACCCAAAAACGGAAAGGGAGAAAAGGCATGAGGATAACCACCGAAAAGAACGACATCGATTCTGTGCTTTTCAGCGAAGAGCAGATCCGCACGCGCCTCACGGAAATCGCAGAGGTGCTCACCGAGGAATATCGGGACAAGAACCCCATCGTCGTATGCATCCTCAAGGGTGCGTCCTTCTTTTATGTGGATCTGTGCCGAAAGCTTCGCTTTCCCATTTTTATGGATTTTATCTCTGTTTCGAGCTACGGCGCAAGCGCGCAGTCCTCGGGTGTGGTGCGCATCGTAAAGGATATGGACAAAAATATCACGGGCCGACATGTGCTCATCGTAGAGGATATCATCGACTCCGGTCTCACGCTAAAGTACTTGAAGGAGCTTTTCGCCTCGCGCAAGCCTGCCTCCATTAAGACCGTTTGTTTTTTGGACAAGAGCGAGTGCCACCAGTGCGAGGTGGTGGCCGATTACTGCGGTTTTTCCATTCCCAACCGCTTTGTGGTGGGCTACGGCCTTGATTATTCCGACTATTACCGCAACCTCCCCTACATCGGCGTTTTGAAGCCGGAGGTTTACGAATAAGTCTTTTTTAAACCGGCGCGTCGGCCCTGTTGTCAAAAGAAGCCCCGAACATATTGTGTACTGCCGCCATGCCGTACGCTGTGTTCGGGATTTTTTGACCTTTGCGTAATCGTGAAAAACGAGCGTCTGACAAACCCGCGTTACAAACGCTGGTGCAGCGCATGCCTTATGCCCGGCGCACGCAAAATAGCATCGGGTAGAGTTGCGTCGTTATTTCCCGGGAAATGATAAAAGCACATCGTCCCTTAGAACTGCCCCGTAAAAGGGCAGTTCTTTTTTTGCAAAGTTATCTCGACGCAAGCCACGTAATGCGTGCAAAAAGGCTTGTCCTCAAAAAGAATGGCGAATCCCCGCTAGTTTGCAAACCGCCTGTCGAAGGCATGAATAAGACTGCCTCCTGATCACATATTTATATGGAAGGGAAAGCCTTGTCCATAAAATTTCAAAAAAACACCAGAATCAGGAGGGGAAACATGAAAATCTCACTCAAACGGTACATCGCGCTGTTCCTTGTATGCACGCTGTTTCTCGCAGGCGGCGTTTTTAACGCGGCAATGGCGCATGGCGGTTCCAAAACATACAAAGTAACCTATGTGTATGATGGAGCGCCGCGCGGAACAAACCCACCTAACCATGAAAATCGCAAAGCAGGCGAAACCGTTACACTTCCGACAAAGCCCGAAAATGGAAACTATGCCATTTCCGACTGGGCGGTAAGCGCCGGACGTTCCACGATTGCGGTGGAGAACAACGCTTTTGTTATGCCCAAATGCGATGTCACGGTGCGCTGCTGCTGGACCCGTGTTTACAGCATAACCTTCGAATATGCGCAAGGGTCGCCTTCTGCCGCTCCCGCACAGGGCGTGATAAAAAGCGAAGCCGGAAAATGGGTAACCCTACCTGTGCCTACGCTTGCAGGCTATACATTTAAAGGATGGGATCTGAAGGGAGATCATTTAAATGTAACCTATACCAAGATTTTCATGCCTGCTTACGATCTTAATTTTGTAGGGAGTTGGGATGCCATAGCGTATGATGTAACCTATCATGCAGGCGGGGATATTCCGACTTCTTACACCGATCCCGCCGGCGGAACATACGATTGCGGTACGGAAGTAACATGCGCAGCCGTTCAGACAGTAGACGGGTATACCTTCAGCGGCTGGACCGCCACGAATACGCAACCGGATGCAAATGGCAAGTTTATCATGCCTGCAGGCAATGTGGACTTCACCGGGACTTGGGCAAAGGGTGAACTCACGGTGACATATTCATCCTCCGGACAAAAGCCGGATGGGTACAGCGATCCCGCGCCGCAGTCCGCCGTGATCGGCAATTCGATAACGAGGCAGGATCCGCAGGCATACAAGGGCTATACGTTCAGCGGCTGGCAAGCCAACGTAGAACTCAACTACGGGGATGAGACGAACAGTAAGGTGTTCACGATGCCCGGCACGAACGTAGTATTCACCGGCACTTGGACAAAGGATGCCGTGCCCGAGCCTACACCCCCGCCCCAACGTACGGCTCTTGTTATAACGTATTCGTATGTCGGTTCCGTGCCTGCGGGCGCCCCGGCTGCCCCCGCGCTTGATGCTTATTATGCGGGCACCGTGGTTAAAGTGGCCCCTGTTCCCACGATGGCGGGTTATGTATTCAGCGGCTGGAGCACCACGGACGTTACGGTAACAAACGGCGCGTTTACGTTAATCACCAACGTGCGCTTTACCGGAAGCTGGATGGCTGCGAATATGACAAGCCAAGTTCCGAGTACCGGCGATGCACCGGCGTTGCTTTTCGGTGCGGCGCTAATGCTTGCGGGCGTTGCGGGTGTGTGCTTGCCGCTCGCGCGCAGGAAACGTGAAAAATAATTCGGCAAAAAAACGAGGCGCTTTCCGAAAGGGAAGTGCCTCTGCGTGTCAAAAAAGTGACTTTGTCACTTTTTGAGTTTTCGCGCTTTCCCTAAAATGCAATGCATTTCCGTGCGGTAAAGCGTGCGAAGTACGAAAGCCTACGGCTTTTATCCGTTTCGGCGTACATGCCGCCGAAGCCGCATTTCTCGTCAAGGAATGTGCTCCCTTGACAATCCCGTAGCTATAAGGCGCTTTCCAAACGGAAAGCGCCTTGTTTTACATTTCAAGCCTCTTTGTAGCCACGTTTTCTACAAAAGCGGCGTCGTGTTCGACAAAAAGCATGGTGGGTTTGCAATCGAGCAGCAGCTCTTCAATTTGGATGCGCGAAAGTACGTCCACGTAGTTGAGCGGTTCGTCCCAAACGTAAAGATGCGCCTGCTCGCACAGGCTTTTTGCAA
>JAEZGQ010000191.1 GCA_023416895.1 Bacillota bacterium
CTCATCCGCCCTAAGTATTAATATCTACTAAAATGTGCTTTCCATTATAAGTACAAAAAGTAGTAGTGTTCGCGTTGTGCGATTTGTAGCAGGTGCATTTTGCATACACTTGGGTCAAACTATGTTAATAATAAATAGATTTCTTTTTTTATCTATGATATTATTAAAAACAATGTTGAATGGGGATGTGATATATAATGACGAGATATGATTTGCCCGATATTTTGTACGATGCAATCAAAGATAATGACGGACAAGTCAGTATTATTGAAATATGCAAGTACATATGGGATAAGTATGAAGAAGATCTTAAAAATTCCGGCGATTTGTTCTTTAGCTGGCAATATGATATTAGGTGGGCCGCAACAGAGCTAAGAAAGTCAAAGAGAATGCGAGCTGCCGAACTAAGTCCTCGCGGCATTTGGGAAATTATATAATGATAGAGCATTAGAAAATTAGAATTGCGGAACTTTCGTATTGTGTCTTTTCTGGATTTTACATATATGGTTTAGTGTTGCGTGAGCTGTGCAACGCGTAGAACGAACCGCATTATTTGATCAGTAACCGTGTTCGCTTTATCCTAGAGCGAGGCTACAGGCGCGCGGAAAATGCCTGTTTTGGGTTGCTTTTTGCGTCAAACATGTTACAATATGTATGATTCATCAAATGAACCAATTTTATCTGGAGGTAACAAACCATGGCATACGTCATCAGCAAGGAATGCATCAGCTGCGGCGCCTGTGAAGCGGACTGCCCCGTGAGCGCCATTTCTCAGGGCGACGAAATTTACGTGATTGACGCTTCTACGTGCATCGACTGTGGTGCTTGCGAAGCGACCTGCCCCGTCGGCGCACCCAAGCCCGAATAAAGCGGCAACGTCCTAAGCAAACAGGCCCCGTTCAAGCGAACGGGGTTTTTGTTATTCAGCAACGCGCCATATTGCGCGCTGCTGAGAGCGTCAGAGAAACCCTTGGGGGGCTTCGGGGGCCAAGCCCCCGGAAGCTTTCAACCGCCGCCGGCGACATGCGCGGTGGCGGCGGTCCTCCGGTGGGCGACGCCTTCGGACACTTGGCCTTCGGGCCTTCGAAAAGCCTTGCTCGGCAAGGCTTTCTTTTCAGGAAGCGCCGACCGTGTGGGAGACACAGGCGATTCCTGAAACCTCAAAAAAGTGGCGAAAGACACTTTTTTGTAAGCCTCAGCGGCGCGCTGCTGAGGCTTACACGCTTTGCCTAAAACGCTTCGCGTTTCCGCGCGGCAAAGCGCGAAGGGTACGAAGGCCTGTAGCTTTCATCCGTTTCGGTGTGTCCCTTGACAATCCCCGGAACTTTACCTTATACAGCCTTTATCACAGCTCGGTAAAAAGATATATTTGCAACAAAAAGACCGCGGCATTGCCGCGGCCTTTGGGATATTTTGTATTTGCAATAAGCTCAGCTTATTGCGCGTCGACCTTCGCCATGTGGGAGATGAGGTCGAGCACCTTGCAGGAATAACCCCATTCGTTGTCGTACCAGGCGATGAGCTTCACGAAGTTGCTGTTGAGGCTGATGCCGGCGTCCGCATCGAAAATGCAGGTGCGCGCATCGGTGATGAAGTCGGACGAAACAACTTTATCCTCGGTGTAGCCGATGATGCCCTTGAACTCTTCGCTCTCGGAAGCAGCCTTCATGGCAGCCTTGATCTCGTCGTAGGAAGCAGCCTTCTCGAGGCGGCAGGTCAGGTCCACTACGGAAACGTCGGCGGTGGGTACGCGGAACGACATGCCCGTGAGCTTGCCGTTGAGCGAGGGGATAACCTTGCCCACGGCCTTGGCGGCGCCGGTGGAGCTGGGGATGATGTTGAACGCCGCGCCGCGGCCGCCGCGCCAGTCCTTCTTAGAGGGGCCGTCAACGGTGAGCTGGGTGGCGGTGGTGGCATGCACGGTGGTCATAAGGCCTTCTACGATGCCAAACTTATCGTTGATAACCTTTGCCAAAGGCGCAAGGCAGTTGGTGGTGCAGGAGGCGTTGGAAAAGACGTTCATGTCGCTCTTGTAGGTGTTCTGGTTGACGCCCATAACGAACATGGGAGCATCGGAGCTGGGGGCGCTGATGACAACCTTTTTCGCGCCGCCCTTGAAGTGTGAAGAAGCCTTGGCGATGTCGGTAAACTTGCCGGTGGATTCCACAATGTATTCGGCGCCGCAGGCGCTCCAGGGGATCTCTTCGGGATTCATGCAGGAGTAAACGGCGATTTCCCTGCCGTTGACCACAAGCTTGTCGCCCTTGACGTGGACTTCGCCGTCAAAACGGCCGTGCACGGTATCGTAGGTGAGCATGTAAACCATGTAGTCGAGATCGATGAACGGGTCGTTGATGCCGACCACTTCAAGATTCGGGTTTTTCACGGACGCACGGAACACAAGACGGCCAATGCGGCCAAAACCGTTGATGCCTACTTTGGTTGCCATAACAAGGATCCTCCTATTATAAATTTTATTAATAGCTGGGTGTGTTTTTTTCCTGTTTCCGTTTATAATATTAGTCGAATTTTTATCAATATGCAACACTTTTTTTGGAAAATTGCATAATGTGAAGTCAACCCACCAAAGCATAAGTTCCCCTTATGCGAGTTTCGGAAAAACAGGAAAAACGGGCACTAAAAAACGAAGTTCTTAAATTGAAAAGAGAGCCGCGAGGGCTCTCTTTGTTTGTTGAGGCATATTACAGGTTTACAATCTCGGTAATGGTTGTGTTGAAGGTGCTGTGATCCTCCGCAAGGTCAATGTAGGTGGAAGTGAGCCTTCCGTCGTGGATCACGCGAATGATGGGGCGCAAGCGCGAATGCTCGTAGTTGCCCACCACAATGCCGAGGATGCCTGAGCTCAGCCGCACGCAGGTGCCCACCGGATAGGGGGCGATGCGTTTGGTAAAAGCATCCACAATATCAGGGTCGAACATGGTGCCATAACCGCTCATGATGTATTCCATCGCATCGGAAGGAAGCATGGCGCGCCGGTAAGGCCTGTCGGAAACGAGCGCGTCGTATACATCCACCACGCAGATGATACGCCCGAACAGGGGGATCTTGTCGCCCTTGAGGCCGTTTGGGTAACCGTAACCGTCGAAGCGCTCGTGATGGGTAAGCACTGCGATCTTGGATGCATCCGCGATTTTGTTGTTGTTGAGGAGGTAGTTGTAACCAAGCTGGCTGTGCCGCTTCACATCCTCAAGTTCGTCGCGCGTTAGGCGGCTTACTTTGTTGATGATGTTTTTGTCGATGAACACCTTGCCTACGTCATGGATCAATGCGCCCGTCACAAGCTCGTTGAGGCTCTTGCGATCAAGGCCCAAAACGCCGCCGAGAACGCTTGCCAGCACCGCCACATTCAGGCTGTGGCTGTAGGTATAATCATCATACGAGCGAATGTCTACCACGTTTACGATGGCCTGCCGGTTATAGATAACCTCTTCGACGATGTTGGTCACAACGTCTTTGAGGGTGTCGATGTTGCGTACGCCGCGCTTGCCCGTGGGGACCTCCACGTTTGAGAACATGGTTCTGACCTCGCGCTTCGCCTTGGTTTTCAGCTCATCGCTGATCACGTTAGCAATGCGGAGGTCTTCGGAGATCTCATCGTCGATGTAGACGCCCTGAAAGCCATAAGCGGTGACGTTGTTGATCAACGCTTCGGTAAGGCGCACGTTTTTGCCGATGAGCACTCTGCTCTTGTTCAGCACCAAGTCAGATGCCAGCATCTGACCCGGGCGCAAGCAGTTGGAGGGAACAAACCTCATGGACGGCGGCCTTTCAGAATATGCGCGGGGGCAGGGACTGCCGTTCCGCATTTTGTGGTATCTTTCACCATTATACAACAGTTGTCGACAACTGAAAACCACTTCAGGGAGCTTTGTCGCCATCGTGCGGTTTTAAAAGCAGGTGGCTCAAGCCGCAGCTTGAGCCACCTGGAACTACGGTTTGACGCTGAAAAGCCTGCACGCGGCGGTGAACTTATGCGCCGGTGAAAAGGCTGTTGATGTCAATGATCAGGCTTATGCCGCCGTCGCCGAGTATGGTGCAGCCTGCAATGCCCTTCGTCCAGCGGCGGTAGCGGGAAATGTAGGGCGGCAGCGGCTTGATGACCGTTTGCTGTTCGCCGATGAGCTCGTCCACAAACAGGCAGTAACCCTGCTGATCGGCCTCGATGAGCACGAGGATGCCGTCTTCCAGCTCGGTTCTGGCGTTTTCAATGTGGTAAAGCTCGTAAAGGCGCACCACCGGATAGCACTTGCCGCGCACGAGGATCATCTCGTTGCCGTCGGGGTCGCGGAACACATCGCCGTTTTTCGGCTTGAAGGACTTTTGAATGCTCAGAAGCGGAACGATGAACACGGTGCCGCCCGCGCTCACCTGCATGCCGTCGATGATGGCGAGGGTGAGGGGAATGCGCATCTGCACCGACATACCCTTATCGGGCGTGCTGTCGACGGAAAGGGAGCCGCCCATTTTTTCGATGCTGCGGATGGCGACGTCCATGCCTACGCCGCGTCCGGAAAACTCCGTTACGGCTTCGTTGGTGGAGAAACCCGCTGCAAAGATGAGCGAATAGGCTTCCTTTTCGGTAATTTCCGCCTCGGGCTTTTTGATAAGCCCGCGCTCGACGCCCTTTTTCACGAGCTTGTCGCGGTCAAGGCCTACACCGTCGTCGCTGATGGAAATTACAACGTCGCCGCCGGTGTTGCGCGCTTCCACCACGATCTTTCCGGTGGCTGGCTTGCCCTTGCGCTGGCGTTCCTCGGGCGTTTCAATACCGTGATCCATGGAATTGCGGATCAAGTGCATGAGCGGATCGCCCAAATTGTCGATGACGCTCTTATCCATTTCCGTATCTTCGCCGATGATAACAAGCTCCGCCTGCTTGCCGGTTTTGCGGCACATGTCGCGCACAATGCGCTCAAGGCGGTGGAACGTAGCAGAAATGGGGATCATACGGATGGACATCACGGTGTCCTGCAGTTCGTCGGTGAGCTTTCTGAGCTGACGCGATGCTTTTTCAAACGAATCAAGGTGCAGCTTCAATACCTCGGGGTTTTTTGTTACCGTGGTTTCCGTAATCACGATTTCGCCCACAAGGTTCATCAACTTATCGAGCTTATCGAGCTTTACGCTCATGTAATTTTGCTTTTGCTGGGCACTTTGTGCGTCTGCTGCATTCTTTGCGGCAGCTTCGGCCTCCTGCGCCACATGTTTGGGAGCCACTTCCTGCACGTGTACGCTTGGCGTGCCAAGCGCCTCCGCCTCAGGGGTGGGTTCCGTCTCTTCTTCTTGTTTCACTTCGACATGCTGCACGGCGGCCTTTGGCTGCTGCACGGCAGAGGGGGTAAGTGCTGAAAATTCGAGCGACTTGATGAAAAAGTTGGCGAGGATTTTCGACTTAAGCACTTCGGCGGCTACGGTGGTTTCCACAAAAAGCTCGAAGCCGCTTTCGACGATCCAGTCCTCGCTTTGTTCTTTCAAAACATCTTCGGGAACGGTGCGAATGCTTGTGCAGATATCTTCAATGGACTTGATTACGCCAAAGGCGCGCACATTTTCCATTTTGCAGCCTGGTTCAAAGAAGATTTTGGCACGATAAGCACCGGCGGCCTGCTCTGCTTCAGCTTCGGGCTGCTCTGCCACGGGTGCCGCTACGGCGGGCACTTCCTCTGTGGCCGCGGGCTTTTTCGCTTTTTGCTTCTTCTGTGGCGCGGCACCCTTTTCAGGCACATCGCCGTTTAAAAGCTTTTTGTGATAGGCGGAGATCTTTTCGATCAAGTCGTTGGCCTCACCGGAAGGAGCAATGCCGTCCTGGAGCTGTTCAATTTCGCCCTTTAAAAAGTCCTGCGCGGCAAAAACGAGGTCGAACACCGTACGGTGTTCGTATTCACGCTCGGGATTTTCGCGAATGAGGGCAAAAAGATCCTCCACAGCGTGAGAAAGGCGCATCAGCGCGTCAAAGTTCATCATGCCGGAGGAACCTTTGATGGTATGAAGAATACGGAATACCGCGCCTACCTGCTCGGCATTAAAACGGTCGCTTTTTTCCGCTGCGAGAAGAATGCTTTCGAGTTGCTCGAGCAGCTGAAGGTTTTCAAAGACATAAACATCAAGGAGCGAATCATTCTGCGACATATCAGCACCTCCCTAAAAATGGGGAACGGAAAAAAACGCCGTCAAACGTTGATGTTGTTGAGCGCGCTTATGATGACATCCTCCTTGAACGGCTTTACAATAAACCCTTTCGCACCGGAAATGATGGCTTCGCGCACCATGCTTTCTTGGCCCATGGCGGAAACCATGATCACGTTTGCCTTGGGGTTGATGGAAAGAATCTTTTTCAGAGCCGCCAAACCGTCCATTTCGGGCATTGTGATATCCATGGTGACGATGTCCGGAGAAAGTTCGGAGTATTTCTGGAACGCCACGGCACCGTTTTCGGCTTCGCCGCAAACTTCGTAGCCGTGCTTGGTGATGGTATTTTTGATGGAAACCCTCATGAAGGCCGCATCATCCACCACGAGAACCCTTTTCATAGATTGAACCTCCCTGCATCTATGCCTTACTTCAATATAAAATCGTAACTTTTGCCGAGAAACTTAAGAAATGCCGCCTTTAAATATTTTTTTCCGTGCGAGGCCAAGCCGTGCGCACCGTGAGTGCTCCGGTATCACAATCGAGCACGATGGTGCGGCCGTTCGAACCGCCCACGTCCTCGGCGATGATGGCGATAGAACAACGTTCGAGCGCTTTGCGGCTGTTCTCAACGTTACGTCTGCCCACCTGCATTACATCGGAATGCTCAGTCGCGCCGAACATATGCGCGCCGCCCGCGAGTTTTGCGACAAGCAAGCGGGGGTTTGCACCAAAAAGCGTCATGCGCCGAATGAGTTCGTCCACGGCCGTATCAGCATATTTTGCAATATTTACGCCGCTGCCGCTTCCGGGCGCATTGGGTAGAAGAACGTGGGCCAGACCGCCGATTTTGTGAATTCTGTCGTAGAGAACAATTCCCACGCAGGAGCCTAAACCGAGCGTCGTTATGGTTTCGGGAGATCTGGCGACCGCCATCTCCGCGATTCCCACTATGGTATTGGACATATCAAGCAATCCCCATCTTTTGCATCAGGATACGGTGCGACTCCACCTCGGGTATTAGGAAAAAGTGGCCTGTGATCTGCCGCTCGTCGTCGGAGAAAATGGTTTCGAGCAGTAGAACCGTATCGCCGTACTGCCCGTAGAGCGCCGCGGGCAGGTTCATGATGGCGCCTGCCATGTCGATGACGAGGCTCGGAACGGTGCAGTTTACAAAAAGCCCCGTAAGCTCGCTGATGGCGTTGATGTAGGAGCCGCAGAGGATGTTGGCAAGTTCCATGAGAGCGGATTGCTGCATTTCGGTAAGAGAGTCGTCGGTACAGGTTTCCTCCATGCCCATCGCGGCAATGACCGCGGCGGTCAAATCGCTCGCGTCCTTCATGGTGAGAACGAACAGGATCGAGCCTTTGAGGTCTTCGTTCATGCCCACGAGCATACCTGCAACCAAGTTCTCGGGGCCTCCTAAAAGCTCACAGATGCTGTTGAAATCGCAGAGCGTGGCGGTTGGCACATTGAGCCCGATGGGGCGGCCGAGCATGGAAGCAAGCGCCGTGGCCGCGTGGCCCGCGCCGATGTTCTCAAGCTCCTTGAAAAAATCAAGTTGGACGGGAGAAAGATCTTTGATGGTTCCATACCTGCCTTTCAAGCAATCTTGCCGCCGGTTAACAAAAATGGGATTTCCTCCCAAACAGGTTTCATTATAACGGAAAGCGGCATTTGTGTCACTTACAAATATCGTATTTTATCGACAGAACTTAAGAATTTTGTCAAAAAAACCGATAAGTGGGTATATCGGGAAGCCACGGATGGTAACCCAAGCGCCCGGGAGGGTGAAAACACTGCAAGGAGGCAGCATATGAAAATCACAAACGCGAGCGTGGCGCTCAAAAGCAGCCACGCGCTTGTTGCACAGCGCACGCAAACGCAAAGCCTTACCATGTGGAATACAACGGGCGGCTCGTTGCGCTTAAGCGGCGCGAAGGACGCAGATGATACGGAGCGCGCGTTCAAGGTGGAACTTGGAACGCGCCGCTTTTCGGCACTCGGCTTTTCTGTAAAGCGCCTTGCCGCGGCAAAGAACAAGGAAACCACGGAAAAGAAAGAATATTCGGACATTCGCTTGCGCCTTCTCGAGGAACTTGTTTACCTCGCAACGGGCAAACGGCTGCGTCTTAAGGACCCTTCCGATGTGTTCGCAAGTGTCTCGCAAGGAGAAACCGGCGGCGCGCAGCAGCCCCTTGAGCCGCTTCAAGGCTTCGGCATTGTTTTTTCGAGCACCAGCACATATTCCGAGGCAGAAAGCATGAATTTTTCAGCCACAGGCACCGTCGAGACCGTCGACGGAAGGAGCATTTCCTTTGATATGCGCCTTGCCATGGAGCGCTCGTATTACGAGCAGCACAGCCTGGAGATACGCCTTGGCGACGCTGCGCGCACCGTTGACCCGCTCGCCATCAACCTGGGCGGCGGCACAATCGGGCTCACCGGGGAGAAATTTGCCTTCGACCTCGACGGTGACGGAAAAACGGAGAACATTTCGTTCCTTACCGGTCAGGCGGGCTTTTTGGCACTTGACCGCAACGGCGATGGAATCATCAATAGCGGACGAGAGCTTTTCGGCACGGAATCGGGCGACGGGTTTAAAGATCTTGCCGTCTACGATGAGGACGGCAACGGCTGGATCGACGAGTCCGACTCCGTGTTTTCCAAACTCAAGGTGTTTAACATGGCCCCGGATGGGAGCGCGACGCTCATAAGCCTTGGTTCGGCGGGCGTGGGCGCGCTTTATTTGGGCGCGGTGGATACGGATTTTTCCTTCAAACAAGGGCAGACGCTTCAAGGAGAAATGAAAAAGAGCTCCGTTTACTTAAAAGAAAACGGCACGGCAGGCACGCTTCACCACATTGACCTTGCCGTGTAACGCGTAGAAAACCGGAAAGATGGCATACGTGCGATGAGAATCGATCAGGTGGGAATTCAAAAAACGGGCGGCGTAGAGACGCAAAACGCACAGCCCTCTGCGGCGCTTGAAACGGGCGACGCGCTCACTGCCACCGTACAAAAAGCGGACGGCGGAACCGTCGTGCTCAAAACGAGCGACGGTAAGCTTCTCAACGCGCGCCTTGCGGAAAATGCTTCCCTCGCACAAAACGACAAGGTGGAGTTTCTTGTAACGCAAAGCGGGAAGGATGGGCTGGTACTTCGCATCGTCTATGTGGAGCCGCAAACGGCGGAAGCCGCTTTCAAGGGTTTTTCTAGCGCTGCGGAGAATGCGCTCGCTGAGGCGCTTTCACAAGCGGGTATTGCGCCGGATTCGCGCACGCTTCAAACGGCGCTTGCATTGATGCGCCAAAACGGGCTTTCTCCTAAGGCAGCGCTCTTTTTTGCGCTCAACCGTATGGAAGCGACGCCTGAGCGCGTCGCAGCATATCAAGCACTTACGGCAGGGCAGGGGCCGGGTGAGACGCTCTACGAGGTGGCGAAGGCCTTAAGCTCTGCCCTGGGCGAACCTTTTGCGCAAGGCGCTTCCGAGCAGTCGGACGCAGCGCACCCCGTGCAACAAAACCCAGCCGCACAGCAAAATCCCGTCGCGCAGGCAAATGGGGCGGGACAAACAACGGCACAAACGCAAACACAAACGGCGGAACGGCTGCCAGTGCAAGCGCAAACAGCGGCGCAGCCGCTCGCGCAAACGCAAGCATTTGCCCAACAGGCGGAAGGTGTTCCTTCAAACATCGCGCAGACACAGCCGAACGTGATGCCGCAACCGGGCAGCCTAACGCCTGCGGTCATACAAGTTCCCGCGCAGGCAGAGGAAGCCGCACGAGGCGACCAGCAGCAAACCCAGCCCACTATGCAAGGCGCGCCGCAAAATGAGCTTCCTGTTGCGGCGCAAAACGGACTGGCTGGGGAGAGCACCTTGCCCGCGCAAAATGAAAGCGGGCAGACGGTTTCCACAAATCTGCCGGAAGCTCACACTTCACAGGTGCGCCCGCAAGCCAATGAAGCACAAGGCGCGCAAACGCAACCCGTGGCGCGGCAAGAGGAACAGCCTTTGGTACACAACGCAAAGGCTGCGGGCACAACCCCGCAAGCACCGGCGAAGGAGTCCCTCGGCACCGCGGCGCAGCAACAAGCGGAAGCTGCGCAAGCTCCTTCAGAAATGCTGCATTCGGCTGGGGAAAGCCTGAAAGAACTCCCCAAGCGAATTTTAGACGTATTTTTGGAGTTGACAGGCAACCAGGGCGGCGAAGATATTAAAAAATTCGTTTCTTCCTCCGGCGGGCGGCTTGAGGCGCTCAAGTTTATGGCCGAAAAGTACGATGAAGAAAGCGTGCGCACCATGCAGCCACAGCTTGCGCGGGCGCAGGAGCAGGCAAAGCTCGCGCAGGACGTTACGCGGTTTTTGTGCTACCAGCTTCCCGTGCACAACGGTGAATACGGCACGGCAGAGCTTTATGTATACAAAAAGGCGAGGGGCAAGGGCAAGATCGATGCCGATAATGCCTCTGTGCTCATCAGCATCCCTACGGAACGTTTCGGACGTGTGGAAACCCTTCTTCGGACCGAAAACAAAACCCTTACGCTCGGCTTTTCCGTGGAAAAGGAAAGCGGCGTAGGGGAGCTCAAAGAGGGCGTGCGCGAGCTTCGAAAAACCCTCTCCGCAACAACGCCGTATCATTTGGGAGAAATGCGGGTTTCTCAACTTGTTGAGCGCACCACCGTGGAAACTGCCGAGGCGGTTTTGACGGGCGGCATAAAAAGAAACGGCACGTCAATCGATGTAAAAATATGAGCGAACGGGAAAAGAAACAGCACGAAATGAGCGCAGCCGCGCTCAAATACGACGCGGAATCGGGCGGCGCACCGCGCGTGGTGGGCATAGGCAAGGGCTATCTTGCCAAAAAGATGCTCGAGACCGCTAAGGAAAACAGCGTGCCCGTAAAAGAGGACGAGGCGCTCGCAAAAAGCCTTTTAAAGCTCAACATCGGGGAGGAAATTCCCGAAGAACTCTATCAGGCGGTTGCGGAGGTTCTCGCATTTTTGTACCAGATGGACAAGGGCACTATGAAGCGCCGCAATGAAAAAACATAAAACGAGGAAACGATGGACGGCATTTCGCTGAACGAACTTTATACGCTTTTGGGAACCTCTGCTTATTCGGCGCCGGGCACGTCTTCAGCATCCGGCAGCGACGCGTTTTCTAAGCTTCTGAGCGCGCAGTTGAGCGGCGGCTCCGTATTTGGCTCGTCCAACGAGGACGAAGGTTTTTTTTCGAGCGATTCCTCTTCTTCCCTTCTGGGCATGACGGCGCTTCTTTCAGCATTCGGCGGCGATGCGGAGGGGGAAACGGGCCTTGGCGGCGCGCTGCAAAGCTACTGCATGCTTTTGGGCTCCGGCGTTTCCGGTGCGGGTCTGGCGGCGGCGGTGGCAAGTTTGTCCTCGGCGCTCAAAAACGCGCCAGAGGGGGCACTTGAAAACATCCGAACGGCGCTTTTGTCGAGCGACTTTTCGCGAAACGTGCTCCAGCAGGCCAACGACACGCTTTTTTCCTCTAATACTTCCGATGTGAACTATCCATACAACGCCTCCAAGGCGGTGACCCCGCTTGTAACGAGCGATGAGAGCAACCGAAGCGCTTCGCTCTATGAAAGCGTGATTGCTCAATTTAAAGTGGAAACAAACGCCCGTTATGCCGTAAACAAGGGCGGCACGGGCGACACCTATTGCAACATTTTCATGTGGGATGTGACCCGCGCGATGGGTGCGGAGATCCCGCACTATGTGGATGCACAAACGCTTGAGGCGCGCTACTATCCGGATGTTTCCGGAGCAAAGGAGCTCAACGCAAACGGCATTTACGACTGGCTCTCTAAAATGGGCGGTTCCTACGGTTGGAAAAAGGTAACGGCCGAGGAAGCACAGGCGCTCGCCAACAAAGGAAGCCCCGTTGTCACCGCGTGGAAAAACACTTCGGGCCATGGGCATGTGCAGGTCGTGTGCCCGTCAAAGAGTGGGACTTACAACGAAAAGCTCGGTGTAACGGTGGCGCAGGCCGGCAGAAACCTATTCAGCTACGGTTACATTACCGATGTTTACAGCGAAAGCCTCAAACAGGTCGTTTATTACGCACACGCGTAACGCAAAGCATCAAGCAAACAGGAGGAATCCGTCATGTATCCCAATCAGAATCCGGCAGATACATACAAGCGGCAGGGCGTGCTTACCGCAAACCCGGCGGAGCTCATCGTCATGCTTTACGACGGCGGCATCCGCCAGCTTAGGATTGGCGTACTCGCCGTGAACAAAAAGGATTTTGAGCGCGCAAACATCTGCTTCCAGAAGGCGCAGCGCATCATCGGCGAGCTGGCGGCGAGCCTTGACATGCGCTACGAGATATCCAAAGACCTCATGCACCTTTACGAATACATGGTGGAGGAGATCGTAACGGGCAACGAGGAGAAAAACATAGCACGCATCGAGGGCGTAACGGCTTTGCTTCTTGATTTGAAGGAAGCGTGGGTGCAGGTGGCAAAAAGCGGCGCGGGCGCGGTGGCGGCCGCAGAGGCGCAAGCATGACGCGGGCGGAGGAGCTTTTTAAAAACCGCACCGTGCGCAAGCAGGCGGCCCAAAAGCTATACGAGGAGGCGCTTCGCGGCACACAGGAACTTGAAAAGGGCAATGCCGCAGCGTACCTCGAAACGCTTATGTCGCGCGAAAAGGTCATGGCG
This sequence comes from Bacillota bacterium, assembly GCA_023416895.1. Taxonomy (GTDB): domain Bacteria; phylum Bacillota; class Clostridia; order Christensenellales; family CAG-138; genus UBA7707. The sequence goes on from JAEZGQ010000191.1 coordinate 12,843, forward strand.
CACATGGACACGCTCGAGGCAAAGTACAAAGTGCTCTTAAAGGATGCCTCCGAAGATGCGCCGGACGCCGCGATTGTCGCGCTTGAAGGAGAAACCAGAGCCATTCTCGCAAACGTTCTGCGCGAGGACGAGGCCGCCTCCGTAAAAGGCAAGGCATTTCTTGAGGAGTACCGCGAAAAGCTGAAGGTGCTTCGCGAAAACGGCAAGCAGGTGAAGGGCTACACAAATTTGTACAAACAGACGGACAGCATATATATTGACAAAAAAAGGTAAATCATGCAAAATCATAAATGGGCGTTAAATCAAGGGAAATCCTAGTCAAAAATAAGCGTTCTCGATCCTGCGGGCGCGAAAATACCGTGCAGTTCGCAGGCGGGCGGAAAGGGAGCAGCTATGTCACTTGAGGAAAAAGAGCTTCTTGAACAGGAGGATACCCAGCACGGCAGGTATTTGACCTTTGCCGTGGGAGATGAGGTGTTCGGCATCGAGATCCGTTATGTTACGGAAATCATCGGCATCCAGCCCATTACAAAGCTGCCTGAGGCCCCTGAGCATATCAAGGGTGTCATCAATTTACGCGGCAGGATCATTCCTGTGGTGGATGTACGCCTTAAATTTAAAAAGCCCGCTATGGAATACAATGATCGCACCTGTGTGATCGTGGTGGAGGCAAATTCCATTGTGGCCGGCCTTATTGTGGACAATGTTGCCGAGGTTGTTTCCATTGCGGACGAGGACGTCGTTCCCCCGCCCGAGTACAGCGCTTCGGTACAAAACAGCTACATCAAGGGCATCGGCAAGGCTGACGGAAAAGTGAAGCTGCTTCTTGACTGTGAGAAGCTGTTCCGAGCGGACGAGGAGAAAGTGCTCCGCGCTGCCGTTTAACCGGGCCATTTATCGTAAAACATTTTTGCCGCATGGCCCAATATGTTTTGGCCATGCGGCAGTTTTGTTCAAAAATTATGGAGGGTGGTTTGTCGTGAAAAAACCTAATTTTTTTGAAAAGTTCTTAGCGTCCTTTACCGTTACGGTAAAATTCTGGGCGGCGGTCACTTTCTTTATTTGTGTTATTTTGGGGATTGCGATTTTTTCCGCGGTGAACCTGGACAGGGCACAGATTTTCAGCGAAACGATATTTGAAAACTATGGCATCTCACAAGGGTATGTAGGCGAGATGATGGCCGGCGTCGAGCGGCAGCGCGTATATTTGCGCGATGCCGTGCTCGATAGGGTCGACGGCGCGGTAGAAAAAGCAGCTGCCAACATCGTGACAGAAGATGCGGCGTTTCGTGAAAACATTTCGCAGCTTGGCGCAATTATGACCGACGCGGAGGGCCTTGCGCTTTTGAAGCAAATTGAAAACGATTTTAATGCTTTTGCGGTGGTGCGCGACGAGATCGTCGAATATGCGCAAACGGACCCGGCACATGCGGATGAGGTGCTCACCTCACAGAATGCGGCTGATATCGTGAAGGCCATCCAAACTTCCATTCGGTCTGGTATGGACTACCTTCGGGAAAACGCCAACACAAGCCTTACACTGCATAAACAAACAGAAAAGGCAAGTGAGCTCGGGCTTTTAATTGTGGGCGGCGTGCTCACGGTAATTTCGCTGTTCATCGGCGCGCTGTTCATCCGTACCATCGGCGTGCCCATCAAGCGGCTCTCGGATGCAGCCGGAAAACTCGCACAGGGGAATCTCAATGCGTTTGGCGGCGATAACGGGCTCACCGAAGGAAAAGATGAGGTCGTCCGCCTGAGAAAAGTATTTGTCCAGATGCTCGGCGTAATTCAAGGGCTTAATGCCGACATCAATCTGCTGACTGCCGCCGCGCGTGAGGGCAGGCTCTCCGTTCGCGCGGATGAAAGCGCGCACGATGGAGCTTTCCGCGAGATCGTGGCGGGGATCAACAAAACACTGGATGCGGTGGTCGAACCGGTCAACGAGGCGGCGGGCGTGCTTGGCGAACTTTCGCGCGGCAACCTCAACGCGCGTGTCACAGGTGAGTACGAAGGCGACCATGCCATCATCAAGGAAGCGCTCAACACTACGGTGGATGCGCTCAACGCGCAGATCGGCGAGGTGAGTGAGGTGCTTGAAAAGGTCGCCGAAGGCGATCTGACCGAAAGTATTACGGGCGAATTTGTGGGCGATTTTGACACGCTCAAACAGTCCGTGAACCGCATCGTCGATGCGCTTAATACCGTGCTTTCGGACATCAACACCGCGGCCGAGCAGGTTGCGGGGGGCACCAAGCAGGTGTCAGACGGCAGCCAAGCCACTTCGCAGGGCGCAACCGAGCAGGCGAGTTCCATTGAGGAACTTACCGCGAGCATCGCAAGCATCGCCGAGCAAACTCGGCAAAACGCGCTGAACGCCAACCAGTCGCGGCAGCTTGCTTCCCGTGCACGCGAAGGCGCCGTGGATGGCGACGCGAAAATGCGTGAGCTGCAGCAGGCGATGGAAGAGATCAACGAATCCTCCTCCAGAATCTCCAAGGTCATCAAGGCCATCGACGACATCGCGTTCCAAACGAACATCCTCGCGCTCAATGCGGCGGTGGAAGCGGCACGCGCGGGCGTACATGGCAAGGGATTTGCGGTGGTGGCCGAGGAAGTAAGGAACCTTGCCGGCAAGAGTGCAAACGCGGCGAAAGAAACCGCAGCGCTAATTGAGGATTCCATCCGCAAAACGGAGGTAGGTGCGAACATGGCCAAGCTTACCGCCGGTGCGCTCTCGTCGATTGTGGGCGGAATGGAGGAGAATGCCTCCATCACCGAGGGCATCGCTGCCGCATCGAGCGACCAGGCGACGGCCATTGCGCAGGTAAACAAGGGCATTGAGCAGATGTCGCAGGTGGTGCAGACAAACTCCGCCACAGCGCAGGAAGCCGCAGCTGCAAGCGAGGAGCTCAGCGGGCAGGCAGAGCTTTTGAAGAACATGATCGGCCGTTTCA
>JAEZGQ010000205.1 GCA_023416895.1 Bacillota bacterium
GCCACGCCCGAAAGCACCGCCCACGCGTTGCTTTCAAGGTGCACCTTGCCCTCCGTATCGGTATGGGTGCCTATTTTACGACCGTCCGCCGTGATGCCGCGGATGTACCACTTGCCGTCCCAAAGCACGGTTTCACACGTTTCTCTTACGCGCTCCGCCATAGCCGCATAGTGCTTTTCATCGGCCTCGTTGCCCAAGAAGTGTGCAAGTTCCACAAAGGCTTTGAGCGCCCAGTGGTGCAAAAAGCTCACCATTGCGCTTTCGCCGCCACCGAGGTTCAAGCAGTCGTTCCAATCCGCCCGCAAACCCTTGCAGATGCCGTTTTTTCCCACCTGCGCGGCGGAAAAATTGAGGATGCGCTTCATGTGGCCATAAACATCGTCCACGCCCGTATCCGCATACGAAACAGGCATATGCAAGAAGCCGAAGTCGCCCGTTTCCTTCACATAGTTGACGATGGAACTCACAAGCCATAGCGCATCGTCAGCACAGGCGTCCTCAAGCCCGTGGATGATGTCCTTTTTGTCGCGCTTGGGAACGACTGTGGGGGATTTGAAGGATTGCTGCTTCCCCTCATCCTCAAACCACACGGGTTCAAACAGGTGAAGCCCGTACCCCTGCGAGGTGAGCGCCTTAAGCAGCTGCACGATACGCTCCCTGCATTTTTCGGGGTTGGAGTGGGGTACTGCCATCGCATCCTGTGCGGTATCGCGGTACCCCAAGCCGGTGCGGCCGCCAACCTCAATGAAGGAGGAAAAACGCGAGAACATGACGTTGATCTCGCTCTGATAAAGCGTCCAGGTATTAAGAAGGGTGTCCATTCCCTTGTTCGGCGTGGACGCCTGAAGCTTTTGGCGTTTGTTCTGCCAAAAAGTGGCGAGCTTTTCAAACTGCTCGTCGGCCGCCTTGGCGTTTGCGTATTTTTCACGCATGGCCTTGCCTGCGTCTATACCGCCCTCGCCGAGAAGGTAGATGAGGCGAACTTCTTCGCCCGCACCGAGCGTAAGCTTTTTTTGCAAACAGCCGCAGTGATTGCCGCCCTTTTCAAAGCTCCCTTCGCATACGCCGCGTTCTACCGCAATAGGGTTCTTTTCCGTGCGGTAGGGGCCGATGAACGTGTCGCGCAGGCAATCGAAACCATCTGGCGCAAAGTTGGAGGTGAAAAACTGATAGCCGTTTTCCTCATAATAAAGGTCGTGTTCGATCACGCCGTCCTCATAGCGCGACCCGGCAGCGTAAAGGCTCATTTGGAAATTGCGGTTGTCCATATCGATGTGGTGGAACGAAAACTCGAGGTAGCAGTAAACGCTGAGTTTACGCGGCTTTGCGGAATTGTTCTTGAGCTTTACATCCCAAAATTCCACGGGATCGTCCGCAGCCACAAAAAGGGCTTGGGAAGCGGAAACATCGTTGTAATCACACTCATATACACTGTACGAAAGGCCATGGCGGCAGGCGTAACGCGCGCTTTCAAGCGGCCTTCCTACGGGTTGCCACGAAATGCTCCAATACTCACCGGTTTCATCGTCGCGAAGGTAAACGTAGTGCCCCGGGAAATCCATGGGCACGCCGTTTGGGCGAAAGCGCGTGATGCGGTGGTATTCGGGTGTTTTGTAAAAAAGATAGCCGCCAGCCGTATGGTTGAACACGCCGCACATGTCATTGATGCCGATGTAATTCGTCCATGAAACGGGTAGGTCCACCCGTTCAATCACATATTCATGCTTTTTCTCGTCGAATCTGCCGTAGCGCATAACGTTCCGCCTTTTCCTGCAAAGTTAATGAAAGATAAGGATTTAAGGTGTTAGAATCCCGGGATTGTCAAGGGGTCGTTTCGCAGTTCGTAATAGCCGTATTGTGTTTTATCACAATACTCCCTTACTCACTAGGCTTCCGCCTCGCTTTATCCGCCATAGGCGGCGCTTCGGCTCCGCCCCCTTGACTTCCATTCCGGCTTTGACGACATGTGCGTCAAAACAGATGAAAGCCCTAGGCTACACGCTTTGCCGCACGGAAATGCGAAGCATTTTAGGCAAAGCGTGTAGCCTCAAAAAAGTGGCACAGCCACTTTTTTGATAAACAAAAGGATTGCATGTATATTATAAATCCTTCCTCGCGGGCGGATAATGGATGAAACTGCGAATAATTGCATTTGGTTGTGAAGCTGAAGCGATTGAAACAGGAAGGCACACTCTTCTGCCAGTAGCGCTGCCGGTAAAATTTCCCGGGGAATATCCTTCTAAAGCAAACGCCCTGTCCGCGCTTTTCACGAACAGGGCTTAGGGAGCTTTTTTAAGGCCGTCGGTAACATTGACCGGCTGCTTTTACTCTATTTATTTGTCCTTCCAACCGATGGGCACATGCATGGCATCGCACAGCGGCTTTGTGCGCGAACGGCCGCAGCGGCAAAGCGCGTAGCGCATCCGCGATTCGTAAACATAACCTTCCTCGCCCTCAAGCTCCACGCCTCCCTTTACAAAAAGGCCGCAGCTCACACCCTCCTCAGGGTCTTGCACCACTTCAATGCAGGGGTCGCAATCAAGCTCATAGGCCTGTCCGTTTTTTTCGGCCGCCACAAGCCTGCCTGTTGGGCATTCCACGGCAGCAAGGATGGCCTCCTTTTTCTTTTCCGGGTCGTCCGATGCCATGGTGAGTGACCATGCGGAGCCAGCCTTGCGATGGCAAAACCGGGCGTAGGCACAGCGGTTGTCGTCATACAGATCAAGGCCGGGGCCTTCTATTTTGCGCGCGCGCAAAAGGTACGGCGTGCGCGACGCGGTTTCGCTGCTCAAAAAGCCTTCCACGCGGTGCGTTCCGTCGCAAAACGGGGCGTTTTTTGATTTGCCACAGCGGCATAAAGAATACGACTCCGCCTGAGGGAGGGGCGCACCCTCATCCAGCTCATACCCGCCGCCGCGCGGCACGATAATCATTTCATACAATGGAATGCCGCCCGTCACACGGTAAGGGCCGTTTTTTACAACGGTGATTTTTGGTTTCTTATTTTGCTCCACTCTGTTTGCCGTCCTTATTTGATAAGCTGATGTAGCATGTTTTCGGAAAAACCGTCGAGCCTTTGCTCCACGCCCTCGCGCCGCATGGCGGCACCGGGGTCGTTTGCGGTAATAAGAAGAGAAAAGCGCGGCGGCAAGTAGAAGGTTTTGTTCAAGCAGAGGCTTCCCAAAACCTGCCGCGCCACAATGTCGCCGCCGCTGTAACCGGACACCACAACCGCGTACACCGCCTTATCGTAAAGCGTGTTTCTCACAAGAAGCGCCGTAAGGCGGTTGATGAAGGCCGTGATATTTGCGCCAAGCGCATCGTTGTAGTTGGGGCACAAAAGAAGTAGCGCGTCGCACGCAAGTATCGCGGGAAACACATCTTCAAAAATGGTGCTGCCGTAAAAGCAGGTATCCATTTGCGCAAAATGCCTGCACATGGTATACGAGCACCCGCGGCAGTCGCGGATGTGACCTTCGCCAAGCGAGATCTCGCGCGTGTCACAGCGCTTAGAGAGCCTATCCATCAGCGCATAGCCAAGCTGCAAGGTGTTGGAGGTTTCGCGCACGGAGGAATGGAGCGCCAAAATGTTGGGCTTTTTTTGTTTGGGTGGCGAAAAGGTGAGAAGCCTTGCTACAAGCTCGGCTGCGGCGCGCTCGTAGGCGGCTTGGGTGTCCGTACTGCCGCGCAAAGCAAGTACCTCGAAATTGGAAAGGGAGCCTGTTGCCTCCACAAGCGCCTTGCCTAAAAAAAGGCAGCCTGCGTTGTTGGCGGAAAACACAAGCATCCGCGAAAGCTCCTTGGTGTAAAGCTCGCCTTCGCCGTCCATCAGCACCGCGCCCACACAACCGTCGAGCTCGGTTGTGTTTTTGTTGAGGTACTCTACAAACGCCGCAAATTCCGCGTCTATGCCATATGCTCCAATGGCGGCAGAAAAAAGCACACGTTTCCCTTTTAAGTCGCTTTGCATCGCGTCGCGCGCGGAAAGAAGGCTGTGCGAAATGCCCGAAAGCGCTTTTTCGAGCACGCCGTCACGCCGCGCGGATTTGCCGATGGTTACGACCGTAAGCTCCATGGTACCTCCGTTGTGTTAAAGGTTGAGCCACTGTATCTCTAATCCGTAGGGGTTCGGTTCTCCTTACCTTTAAGCTCGGCAAACGATGTTTCGATGCGCTTAAAAAGCGTTTCGTGAAGCGGCGCTCGCTCAAGCTCCACGCCGTGTTTTGTAATGCGTGCACGACAGCCCATATAAACGCCGCCAAGCGGTGTGGATGCCTCGTGCCATTCGCCTCGGAAGGTGCGAAGCAGAGAAACGCACGCGGAGGAAATACCCGGCGCGATGTAGGGCTTAAAGCCGGTTTCCCTCACGCGAAGGTTCGCTTCGACCGCGCGTTTGGTCAATTCCAAGGAAAGCGCGTCATCATAAGCGGCGCACGGGTCGTTTGCCGCCACAAGGCCGTTTCCATGCGGCCCGTAAACGCGAAGGTTTAAGCAATCCGCCTCGCGCGAAAGCGCGCGCGAAGCATACCGCGCCCGCGCCGCCATTACCCCAAGGCCGTAGCCTCGCACCTGCTCGGGCAAAAGCCCCATGAAGTCAAGCTTTCCGTTGTCGTCCTTGTTGCTTTCCAAAAACACATCGCGGCACAAAAGATCCACAGGATCGGAAATTTGGGCAAACAACCCCGTAAACGCGGCCTTTCTTGCCATGCGCGCGTACGGAAGCACCAAGGCGCGGTTTGATTCCCACTGCGCCATGCGCACATCGCCCCAATTTTCGGGGTTTGGCACGCCCCGCGACGCGCAAAAAAGAAACGCGCTCCCCGAAAAAAGCTCTGCATCCTCTTTGATTGGCACCACGCGCGGCACGCGCGCATTTTCCTTGAGGGGCAAAATCTGGTTGAGCTCCTGCTCGTAGCGCTCCACAAGCGCCGGGTTTTTGTCGTAAATGCCGATCTCTGAAAAAGTATCGCCGCCAAGAAGCACCAGCCCCGTAAGAAGCACGCCGCCCACATCACCAAGCCCCGCAACATTGGCGCGAAGCCCCTTTGCCTTTCTTATGGGCACGGTGCCGAGCACCGCCTTATAGAGCGGAAACACCGTATTGACGACCGCCGCACCGTGCGCATG
>JAEZGQ010000013.1 GCA_023416895.1 Bacillota bacterium
AACCGGCATGTTTTGCTTGAGCTCATAGGGAACGGTGGCGAACTTGTCGATTTCGCGGCCGGTTTTGAAACCGAAGTTGCCGATGATGCTCGGTTCGCATTCCTCCGAAAGGATGGAAACGGAGAACATCCCGCTTTCGCGGATGCAGGAATTGGTGTAGTTATCATGGTTGACGCTTACGGCGATGGTGGCCGGCTGCGAGGTGATCTGCATTACGCTGTTGACGATGCAGCCCGTGGGGCGCTTGTTCGCGGCATCCTGTGTGCCTACCACATACAGCCCGTAGGAGATGTTGCGAAATACGATGGGGTTCATATGTGCCTCCCTTTTTGCATTTGCGTACCTAGTAAGGATTATTTTACCACAACACGCGAGAAAGTTCTGCAAAAGACTTGCGGAAAACGCTTACTTTTTCAAATGAGCTTACCCGAACGTGCCATAAAGAACCAAAAAGCCCCTGTCGTTGAGCAGGTATGCATCCACAGCACCCATAAAATCCACCTCGTCAGCCATCGCGTCAAACGAAGCGTCAAGCGCCGCCCATTCCACCCCGAAAAACGAAGGGCAGGCAACCACCAGGCAACCGTCGTCCTGCTCCATATCGTCCTCAAGCGCGTCGGCAATGACAACAAGGTTATCGGTTGAGGAAAAGTCCGAAACCTCAAGATCGGCCGGCATTTCGTCGTATGCTGCATCGGCGCACTTGGGCGCAAAAGAGGAAATGTCATTGTCGTAATTGCGGGAAAGCGCAAACGCCGCAGCATCGGACATGCGGAAATAGTAGAGCTTGCCGCCGTAGGTGGCGTCGTTGGCGCTGTCTGAATCGTAGGTGGGATCGAAATGGTAATAGCTGCCACCGAGCTTCGCCGTGACCCACGCGTGGCCCTCGCCCGCATCGCTTCCAATGGCGAGCATGCTTTCGATGCCCGCAAGGTTATAAAGCATCGCGAGCGCGTTTGCAAAGCCGTCGCAGTTGCTCCTGCTCAAAACAAGCGCATCGTACAAATAATCGGGCTGTATGGAATCCTCGTTTTCGTAGGTGATGTAGCGCGTGCTCTCCACCACCTTGCGGTAAAGATATTCTGCTTTTTGTGCGTCGTCCGTAGTCTCCGCTGGGATACTTGCCACAATATTCCCGGCTTTCTTATACGCCTCAATCTTTTTTTCTAAGTGCCCGTCCTCAAGCGCGGAGGTATACATACAGTAATAAACTGGCGTATTTATATCGCCCTCGGGTGGCGTCAAATATTCGATGCTGATGTTGTAATTGCTTTCAAAAAACGGGCTGTCGCAGGTAAGGTAGCTGTAAGCTTTGTAAATATCGTCCACCGTAAGCGAGGCGGAACTGAAATACGCGCGCTGAAAGCCGTTGTCAAGCGCGTAGAGCATGGCCATATAGGGGATGAGCATATCGCCTTGGAGCAGGTTTTTATAATAAAAAGAGGCCGCATCCTCATAGGGGCTTTCGTAGGCAAGAAGCTCTTGAACATCGAGTGTTTCAAGGCGCTCGTCCTGTGCAAAAAAGCTATGAAACGCCGCTTCACCCGGCGAGATGGAGCCGGAAACCGCTCCAACGGAAGCGATGTTTTGAAGCGGAACCTCATCGGTAAGGTGGAGAAGCTGCGCAAGCGGCTGCTGGGATACGCGCCCTTCCATGTTGCCGGAATAGCCGACGCACGAACAAAGCGCGAGGCACAGCATAAGCGCCGCAAGAAAAAGTGCCGTCTTTTTTCGCATTTGGGTGAAAAAGCGCATGAAATCAATCTCCTTGCCCGATTGTACCATGCTTTTTTGCACCGCGCAACGCGGGACACGCGTCGAAAAATGCTGAAAAGCGGCAATCGGGAACGGCGTGCGGAAAAACAGGCAGAGTACATATACCGCGTGCCGCAGCAAGGAACGATTGCGTTGACTTGTTGGATTTGCTATCCTTTGGTAAAAGGACGCAGGACGAAAATAAATCGCAAATCATGTGAATTGCCGGAGGTGTTTTGCCGTGAAGATCGGAGAAGTATGCTTGCTGACAAACGACGTTGTTCGGTTGTCAAATTTTTATAAGCACCTGTTTGAAATCGATAACGGCAGCAATAATCCGGTTCATCAATTTATATTTTCCGAGGAAACCACGCTTAAGGTGAGGGAAGTTGAACCCCTGCGGTTTTGAAGGCCGAAAAGCACGCCATCGCTGTGTTGCCGACGCTAACCGTGGGGGCCGCCACGCTTTCGCGTCGGCGTCTTGCGCTGACATGCTTTTCAGCCTTTAAAACTTTTCAACCTCAAAACTGCTATTTTGGGTGCAGTTCGAGGAAGAGGAGGAAGCCATAGTGGCGCTATGGCGACTGACGATGACAAGGAAATGCACCAAAATAGCAGTTTTGAGGCGCAGGAGGTTCGACTCCCCTCACCTTACCGTTTACAACGACGGAACAGAGCGTAAATGCAACCAGCAAAACATCTGCATAGCGTTTACGGTTTCGGATGTGGACGCTGAATTCGAAAGGTTAACCACACTAGGCATTGAGATCATTTCTCCCCCGACGGTAAGGCCATGGGGCGCAAAAAACATGAGCTTTTTAGGCCCCGACGGCAACCTCATTACATTTCGGAGTTTTCCAAAACAGTAAAGCTATAAGCTTTGGCTTCATACGGATAGAAATCAACAGGGGCTGTATCGCCAAATGGCGATACAGCCCCTGTTTCCAATAAAACTGGTGTTTTCTGTTTTCCTCTTACCCGTTCGACTGCGGCGTAGCATCGGGCGACGCACCGCTTTGCGTGGCAACGGGCGTTGCCCCTTCGGGCACGGAAAGGATGAGCGGGTCGCCCGTGCCGCGCCTTACCTCGGCGGCGTTGCCCCTATATTTGTCGGTATAAAGCAATTCGCTGCTTTCAAGCACGCCGTTTACATACTTATCGAGGTAGGCGTCTGCCACAAAACCGTCGTGCGGCTTTACTGCAACAAGCTCATACCCTAAGGGAATTGCCGGATCGTCCGTGTAAATGACTTCGCTCTGCACAATGGTTTCCGTCACCTCGCTCCTGGGCTGGTAGGTAACGCCATCGGGCAAGGGTTTGCCGTAGAGGGAAACGGTGATGGTGAGGTAGCTCGAATCCGCAGGATCAGGCTTGATGTACACGAACATATAAATGGGCGCACCCGTATCGTTGAGAAACTTCAGATCGATACCGCTCGTGTCCACCGTGGCATCAAGACCCTTTGGCACATAGTCGGACGGAATGGAGTGCTTGCGTCGCTCCGTCACTTCAATGTTGCCGCACAAAAGCGCGTTGTAAAGCGTTGTGCTGGTTTGGCACACGCCGCCGCCCGCCTGAAGGGTATATTCCTTGCCGTTGCTGATGCCGTTTGCTTCCTTCCAGCCGCCCTCGACCGTGCGCGGACCAACAACATTGTTGTAGCTGAAGGTTTCCCCCGGCATCACCGTTTGACAGTTGAGAATGTCCGCGGTTTTTCTGATGTTATACACGCGGTTTTCCACCACCTCGCTGCCGCCCTTTTTGAAGCGCGTGGTATAGGTGGAAATACGTTTTGTGTTTTCCTTGATGAACCCAAGCGTCATCGTGGGCGCGGTTGCGGTAAACACAGGCTCGATTTGCGCATCGAGCTCACCGCGCTCTACAGCCTCCGCCACAAGCTTTGCAGTCGCCTGCGCATCCAACGCATAGCCGCTTTTCCCCTCGTAAAACGCGAAGCTCTGCACGAGATCCTCGCTGAGCGAAGGCACAGCGTATGGTTCCACGGGCGCGCTGTCGGCCTGCGCCTTCATATCCTGCACGGCGATTAGAAGCGCCGTTTGCTGCACGCCAAAGGTAAGTTCAAAGTTTTTGCCCGCGCTTTTGAGTTCGCTTCTCTCACGCGCGTTTTCAAGAAGGTTACCCGAGCGACCACACGAAAGTGCCTGTTCAAGCACCTCATCCACCTTGGCGCTAAGACCGATCTCCTCGGCACTCAAAGAAAAGATGCCGTTTGGCGTAACAAGAGAAAGGCTAGCCCGCGCGAGCTTTTCACGCGCGAGTTCTTCCAGTTGTGCGCGCGCCTCCTTCGCAGTTTTGCCGCCCATATAAGTGTTTTCGATGTACACACCCTCGTAGATTTCGGCGTTACCCTCGGTTAGGGATGAAAGCGTTTCTTCCTTGCCGCCGCCAAACAATACACCAAGTAGCACCGCAAACACCACGAGCACCGCTGCCACAAACCATGTGCGCGCGGTGGGGCGCTGTTTGCGCCGCTTACGCTTGCCGCCACCGCTCTTTCGCGCTTTTGAACGCGTTGCGTTTCCTTTTGCCTTTGCGGATGCGGAAGTGCGTGAAGAAGCGTACGCCACCCGCTGGGTCGCACCGCGCTTTTGTACATAATTGGGCATGCTAAGCTCCCGTCCTGCGCCTTCCCTGACGCCAGAATCCATACGCCCTCCCACAGGGTGTGTTTGGAAAATGGCAACACGCCCTAGGCTATTTTGCTTTTATTATACCCGGATTGCGCTTCCGTTCAAAGGGGCATGGCGCGCATTTCACAATTCGGCAATAAATGGCAATGATTTTACTTTTCGCATCTTGACGAAAGCGCTCATTTTGACCATGATAAAGAAAACGACAGGAAAGGATGCAGGCTATGATACTCGGCGCGCACCTTTCGGCGGCGAACGGGTTGCTCCGTGCCGCAAAAACCGCCCACGAAATCGGCGCGGATACGTTTCAGTTTTTCAGCAGAAATCCGCGCGGCAGCAGCAAGCGCAGCCATACCGAGAAGGAGACCGCCGCGTTTCGCGCCGCGTGCGAAGCTTATCACATCGGCCCTGTTCTCGCGCACGCGCCCTATACCTTAAACCCCGCCGCAGTCAGGCAGGAAACAGCGGAGTTTTCTAGCGCCGTGCTATGCGAAGACGTTGCCCGTATGGATGCGCTCGGCATAGAGCTTTTTAACCTGCACCCAGGCACCCGCGCGGACGGCGACTTGGAAGCGGGCTTTTCGCAGGTTGCGTCGATGCTCGACCGCGCCTGTTCGGGCGACGAGCGCATTTTCGTGCTGCTCGAAACCATGTCCGGCAGGGGAAACGAGCTTGGCGGGCATTTTTTCCACTTGCGTGAAATTCTCAGCCGTACCCAACACCGTGAAAAACTCGGCGTTTGCATGGATCTATGCCACGTATACGCGGCGGGTTATGACCTTGTGAACCGCCTTGATACCGTGCTTGCGGAATTCGACGCGGTCATCGGGCTTGATCGCCTAAAGGCGGTTCACCTCAACGACAGTATGTTTCCGCTCGGCTC
>JAEZGQ010000112.1 GCA_023416895.1 Bacillota bacterium
ATATCGGTAATTTTAATGCCTGTCATCCCTACGTGGTAGATTCCACGGTACGGAAGCGCAAGCGGGAGCTCAAATTCCTTCCCGGAAAATGGCGCAAGGCTGAACATCAAATCCGTTTTGTGCCGAATAGAAACAACATCGATGTGCACTTCCATCAAGGACAGCGGAACGGGCCGCTCATTTTTAATTTCCAAATGCAACAGCGCACCATCGCCTTTGACGCAGCGTTTTTTGACAAGCTCCTGCTTGTAGGTAAACGCATAGATCGTCCAAAGGTTGACAAAAAGCATTGCAAGGATTGCACAAAGCTGCGAGAAGAACACGAAATAGTACACGCGAAGCCCCGTGTACATTCCCGCAAGCAGGCAAGCGCCCATGGTGATGTAAAAAACAACGCGTGTCAGTTTCATGTGATGCTCGGCACTTTGACAGAGCGGAGAATGCCGTGCAAGACCGTTTGTGCCGTTTCTTTTCGTTGGCTCCCCTGCGGTTGAAGCACGAGCCTATGTGCAAGCACGGGTTCCGCCATGGCCTGCACATCGTCCGGCAGCGTATAGCGGCGGCCGCTGAGCATGGCGTTTGCCATGGCGGCGTTCATAAGCGCAAGAGACCCCCGCGGGCTTATGCCAAGCAGGATCTTATCGCTTTCACGAGAGGCATTGGTAATGGAAACGATGTATTCAAGAATCGGCTGCGCGCACAATACTTCTCTGTGCTTTTCACGCAGTAAAAGAATGTCCTCCGCACTTACCACGCTCGTAAGGCTTGAAAGCGGGCTTTCGCCCATGTTGCGCTTTAAAATGTTCATTTCTTCTTCGCGCTGCGGGTACCCTAAGGAAATTTTGAGAAGGAACCTGTCGAGCTGCGCTTCCGGCAGCGGATAAGTACCGATCAGCTCTACGGGGTTTTGCGTAGCAAGTACCATGAAGGGCTGCGGAACAGGGTAACTGACGCCGTCGATGGTCACCTGCCCTTCTTGCATTACTTCAAGAAGGCTCGACTGCGTTTTGGGGCTGGTTCGGTTGATTTCGTCGGCCAGCACGATTTGCGCCATAACCGCGCCGAAGTTTACCTCGCGTTCTCCGGTCTTGATGTTGATGCTCGTAAACCCGGTAATGTCGGAAGGCAATACGTCAGGCGTAAACTGAATACGGCGAAACGAGCATGCAAGCGAACGGGCAAGCGCGGCGACAAGCGTCGTTTTTCCAAGACCCGGCACATCTTCAATCAAAACATGCCCGCCGCAGATCAGAGCGATCAGCACCATGTCTACCGCGCGCTCCTTCCCCACGATGACACGCGCGATGTTCTGCTTGATTTTCGAAATTACATCCGTTATTTCTTTTTCAGAATCCATGTTTTACCCCTCAGCCATGTTGATGTTGCCGCTTTGCCGCGGAAATCTTTCGGTTTGAGAACATGAGAAATGTAAGATACATTCATAGTAGCAATAGCCAAAACAATTCGCAAGTGCCGCAGCTGTGAAAGTTTGCCAAAAGTTGGTGGATTTTTAACGGAGATTGCGGCCTTATCGCCTAAAATCAGCTTTCTTATTGAACAAAGCTCCTCAGCTTTTATCGAATTTGTAATATCGGTGTACCAAAATGAAAACAAAGCCTGCCGAAAGGTTTTTAACTTCCTCCGACAGGCTTTTTCTATTGCAAGCCATCGCTTACAGCACAAGCTCACCGCCATGGTAGCAAATAAGCCGTTTTGCGCCGAACTCAAAAAGTTTTTGAAGGGATGCTTGTGCCTGCGCCAAATCGAGCGTAAACTGAGGGTTTGCTACGACCGGCACACCGTTTTCAATTGCGGCTGCATCGCCCGTGATCAGATCGCCGGTCTTCTTGACGTAAATGGAAAAGTGGCCGGGTGTATGCCCATACGTTGCAATTGCTGTGCAGCCACCGCACCACGGAAAAACCTGCCCATCTTTTACCGTTTCATCCACTCGGACGGGCAAAACATTTCGCAAAACCGAAAGAAAGGCCTCGCCAAACGGCTTTTGCTCTTCGGGCAGGCGCTCTTGGAGTTCCTCAGCCTGCTGTAAGCGTGGGGATTTCTGTTCCCCCGTAACAAAAGGTGCCTCCTCTTTCCCCGCCAAAACACGAACATGTGGATATTTCTCTTTCAGCGCCGCAAGCGCGCCCATATGGTCGTGATCGTGGTGCGTAATGAACACATGCGTCAATTGGCTTATGCTAAGCCCGTTTTGCTCAAACGCATGTTCAAGCGAGGGAAGCGAGCCTGTATAGCCGCAATCGACAAGCACCATATGCGCATCGTCTACGAGGACAACCGGATGAATCGTATCTTCCGCGCCGGAAAAGAAGAATGGCACGTTTAAAATAACAACCTGTTCCAATTGATGCTCCTTTCGGTTGGGCCGTCTTACCGCTTAGACGGAAGAATCTCAAGCCAGTATCCGTCGGGATCCTCGATAAAATAAATACCCATGTCCTTGTTTTCAAAGCAGATGCAGCCCATCTCCTCGTGCAAACGGTGCGCGGCTTCAAAATCATCGGCACGGAAAGCCAGATGAATTTCGTTATCGCCAAGCTCATAAGGCTTTTTCCAGTCGCGAAGCCAAGTGAGCTCCATTTCAAAGTCGGTTTCATCGTTGCCGATAAACACGAGAATATAGGAACCGTCCTGCGCAACCTTACGCCTCTTTTCGGTAAGACCGAGCGCTTTTTCATAAAAAGCAAGCGAATCCTCGAGGTTAAAAACATTGTAGTTTTCGTGGATCATTTTAAACTTCATACGGCAAATTCCTTTCGCATTTGGGTGTGTTCATTCTTCTGTGCCAGACGCCGTCCGTGTACAAAAGCGGCGCTTTTCGCAGTGCTATTTTAAAAATGCTCCTTTGTGAAAGTCGCCTGCAAAACGGTTTCCTACAATTTTCTCAAGCATTTATGCTTTTCCCTCATCCACAATGCCCTCCTGCTCATGCGCTTTCTTTTTTAGGGCAATGTCGTTGGTATCGATGGTGTTGCGAAATACATAGTGTTTATCGTACAAAAACTCCGTTACGAGGTTAAGTGCCATGCTCATGCCCGTAACAAGGTATTCGTTCCATCGAAGCGTTTCAACAAGATAATTGCCAAGCAGGGTGGTAACGGGTGTAAACACGCAGTAATAGGCAAATACCTTCAGCATGGCCACGGGCACATTGCTGGCCGATTGAAATGTGTAACGCCTGTTGAACGTAAAGTTCCAAAGCACCGACAAAACAAGCGCGGTAAGGTAGGCAATCCAATAAGGCAAGTGCAAAAGTTCATTGAACAGCGTGAAGCTGGCGAGTTGGATGATGCCCGCGCTTACGGAAAACAACACGAATTTTAAAGTTCTGAAGAACTCCTTGTGCCCTTTTGCTCCCATGTTAGCCTCCGATTTTTTTCGAGTATTTCTTCTTATATACCACACGCATCAGTGCTGTGTCGAGAGGAGAAAGCGTAGCGGAAAGATGAAGTGCCTCTGTATGGACAAAACCAACGCACGCTTTTTCAACAAGGAGCAAAAGCGCGTCGCAATCCCCTTTCGTGTCCGCACGGCAAATTGCGCCAAGCCCTTCGGCAAGCACGGCGCTTTTTATTTTTAAAGCCGCTTTGATCGCCTCCGGCTCCGCTTTTACAACAGCAAGCTTAGCGCCGATCATTTGCGCCATATCGTCGAGCTGAGCTCGGTAGGATATCCTTGTCTGTGCCGCTTTGAAAACGGCGGGCGCGGCAGTACAGGCGACATACGGAAATTCATCGCGCATTTTTTCCGTTAGTTCCGTAAGCCGTTTGTCAAAGGCTACGGGCTGTTGCGGCAAACCGCGGCATGCACGCTTACATGTGCTCTCAAGAAGCCTTGCCTTTTCGCAGGCATCTTGTTGATTTGCTCCAACGATCAGCGCCCCGTGCTGCGCCATCAGCACCGCGTGCGCACCACTTGAAAGCGCCGCGGCGACATTGCCTCTTAAATGCTTTGTACCGGGGAGGCCATATTTTGCAAGCGCCACACCGTTAAGCTGCCGCGCTTCCTCTTCCGAAAGAGAAAGCGCTTTAAACCCTGCGAGGCCAAGCGCCGAGGCATAGGTTTGATGTGTATGAATCACAAAACCGGCTTCCGGAAACCGCCGGTATGCCTCGATGTGCACGCCTTTTTCCGAGGACGGCTTTCGCGTACCGCGCCAAGTATCGTTTGCCAAATTGTATACGACCACATCGTCCGCCGTCATGGCTTCGTAACCGAGGCCGCTTGGCGTAATGGCAAATGTCGCATCGTCGATGCGGCAGCTGATGTTTCCCCATG
>JAEZGQ010000132.1 GCA_023416895.1 Bacillota bacterium
GGCGCGCACCGCTCCTTTTTTTCATACACTGTAAAAGGCGCGGCGGCGCGTCTTGGGGGGGAAGCGGAAGGATGACGGAAGAAAGCATAGCAAGGCTTGTATCGGCGTTTGACGCGGATGGTTTTACGCTCAAAAAGCTCATTACGGTGGACCAGGGCCTAGGTGCAGTGGCTGCGCACAAAACCGCGGTCAACTACGACACACGCAAAAAAAAGCTCTGCTACTATTTGGAAGGCACACCTTATGCCCGCGGTTACGCAATGGGTCTTTTGGCGGAGCCGCGCGTTAGCGAAATGGCCACGGAATTTACCGACAACGTGGTGTTCGATTTTTTGGGGGTCGAATTTCTTTCCAAATACCCGCTTTTACCAAAGCTTCTCGTATCGGTTTTGTTCGAGTTTTCGGAAAGCGCGTGGCTTATGCAGCCCTCCTCCATCCACGAGGAGGTACAGGGGCTTTACGACGGCTGCGTAAAGGCAAACGCGAAAACCAAGGTTACCATGCAGCGGCTTGTTGTAATGAACGTGGCGTTCGATGTGCTTTGTGCCATCGCCTACACGGGTGAACTGTTTCGCGAGCATATGCCGCAGGCAAAACCTGAGGAACTTCGGCTCTCCATGATGTGCAACGCCTTTTCCGCCTTCCGCACCGCCGCCGGAGGCGGGCACTATTTTGCGCATGACTTTATGTTTCCCACGGGTGGCGTGTTCCAAAACAACCTCGCGCACATCATTTCGGTGCCGCAAGGCCGTGTGGACACGGTACTTTACCCTCTCGTAAGCATTGCGGCACCCGGCATTGTCGGCAGCATCAGCACGATGAACGCGCGCAGCGTGGCCGGAGGCATTACCATGTCGCCTTCCGGCAACTGCGACCCGGGCAGCATCGGCACCAACTCCATGCTACTGCTTCGCGAATGTGCGCTGCGCGGAGGCAGCCTTGAAGGAGCTGTTTCCGTAATCAAAAACACGGTGCGCGGCGTATCGTGGAACTACGCGCTGTCCGACGGCGCGTCCAATGTCGCTTGCGCCGCGGAGGCCGGTGCATCGTGGGAGCACACAGATGGTCTGTCCTACCCACCAAAGGAGCTTCTCACGCTGCTGCCCGACCGCGCTTTTTTGAACGCGCACCCGGCCTTTCCCATAAAGAAAGGGCTCGCGCTGCGCATGACGGGCGCACCTTATCCCGATGTCTATTACCGTTTCAACGGCGGGCTTTGGGAATGGTACAAAAAGGAGCGCGACAAACATGTCGCGCTCCTGCCCGGTGCGTTTTTGCCAAACGGGTTCATCAACCCCATGTTGAAAGACGAAAACTGCCCTTCCAACTTCTATTTTTCCCCGGAACGGACATACAACGACGTTCTCATTACGGGCAACCACTTTATTTCCCCGGAAATGAGGCTTTGCGCCATGAAACCGTGGACGGCACGCATTACCCTTTCAAACGCGAACGACATTCAATGGCGCTACGACGAGCTAAACCGTCAGCTTCGCCAAACCATCGCGCAACAAGGCTCCGTCAACTACGCCTCCGCCAAAAGGATCGCCGAATTTTTGGCACCCTACGGGCAATTCCCGCAGTACTACGCTAAGAACCCGAAAAGCCGCGACGGCAAAGCAACCCGCATCGAGGGCTGCGCTTCCGTGTGCGATCTAAAAGCGGTTACGATGGAGAGCCATTACGGCTACTATGCGGACGAATGGGTGAAAACCACCCTCAAACGGTACTTGCCATAGTTAAGTATAGCGCCGCACGGGGTAGCGCAGCACGGTTTTTCGCTTTTCAAGGGGCACCTTGCGCGGGTCGCCAAGGTAAATTTCGTGGTGCTTGCGCGTATCGGAAAGATCGCACAAGAGGCCGTTTTCAGCCATGAACGCCTTCATTTTTTCGACCGTCGCGGGTTCGTCGTCATAGCTGCCGATGTGCATACACTGCACCGAAAGCCCCTCGTAAAACCGCGCAAGCCTGGCTTTTTCCACACAAAGCGCGGGTTTCTTTTTTGCCACGGTTTCCGCGGCGTGCAGAAAGATTTCCTCCGTTACAAACTCCGGCTGACGGAGCATGGACGTAAAGCAGTAGCGGCTTTTGTCGCGAAAATCCGCATGTTCCATGGTATCAAGCCACCAAAGCCCCTCAAGCGGCGGTACCGCATAGGAAACATAACCCTGCGGCACGAATCCCGTTTTCGGCATCATTTTAATTGTGTACGCAAGCGCATAAAGCAACGTAAGCGCCTCAGTATACTCACCATCCTCCAGGTTCGGATCGCCTCTGCCATCCACCTGAAGAAAAAGCATTTCCGGCACGTCAATCAGCACGGGCCTCTCGGGTGGGAAGTACAGCGCCTTTTCACGCGTTTTAAAGTCCATTGTTTCCATTGCTGTCCCCTTCTTTTTTGCTTTGATACTGCTATCATCGCATAAAAAACATGACAACAGCCTGGCAACTTATTCGTAACGCTCCAACATTTTTTTGAGCCGCCGCGCGATCTCCTGCCGCGCCTGCGGAGGAGAGATCACCTCGCATTGCTCGCCAAACGAAAGCACATATTGAAAAAGCGGTTCGCCATGCGGCATGCAAAAGCAAACAAGAAAACTGCCGTCCTCCATTTGCTGTGCGTTCTCAAATTCCTCAAGCACACGGGAGGCCGCTTGCGGGGCAAGCTTCAACGTTACCTCAAGGAGATCGCTCGGCGCATAATCCTCCCGCTGCGCGCTCAAAATGCTGTCGCGCTGAAAACGCTCATTCAAAACGGCAAGCTCGCGCATACGCCGAAGCTTAAAAAAACGGCAATCCTTCCTTGCGCGGCAAAAGCCGTAAAGATACCAAGCCTGTGCGCGAAAGCACAATTTAAAAGGCTCCACGACGCGCACGAGCGTTTCTCCCTTGTTGCTCACATATAGAAACGAAACGACGCGCTTTTCAAGAACGGCGTTTTTGAGAAGGGCAAACCGCTCGCGTTCGCCGAGCGGCGCGCTCCATGCGCTAAAATCCACCTCGAGCCAGTCCGCTTCGGGCTTGTTGAAGAGGGTGCCGAGCTTTTTGAGCGCGCTCTCGGATGTATCCGGTGCAACCTTTTTAAGCGCGTGCAACGAAGATAGCACCTCCGATTTTTCCTGCTCGGTCAGTACGGCCTTGTCGAGCGAAAACTCCGGCAAAAGCGCTATGCCCCCGCCGCGCCCACGGCTCATGTAAATGGGAATTCCAGCCATCGAGAGCGCTTCCGCATCGCGGTAAACCGTGCGCACGGAAACTTGGAGACGCTCGGAAAGCTCCGAGGCGGTCAGCGTTCCTTTTTCAAGCAACGCATAGACGAGCGCAAACAACCTGCTTACCTGCATGGCCTTATCTACTCCTTTCAGGCGCGGAACAAAGTTTGCCTTCTTTCCGTTTGTATCAGTATAGAAAAAAGAATGCCATGTGAAAAGGGGGAAACCACATGAGAAAGCGCCTGCAGGCGGCCGCAGTGCTTACGGCAGCGGCGATTTTGATCGTGCTTGTTTGTGTATTTGCCGTAAAAAGGCCTTTTTTGCACCTCAACGCGGACGATATCGCATCGGCCGAGGTGTTT
>JAEZGQ010000136.1 GCA_023416895.1 Bacillota bacterium
ACGTATACGCGGCGGGTTATGACCTTGTGAACCGCCTTGATACCGTGCTTGCGGAATTCGACGCGGTCATCGGGCTTGATCGCCTAAAGGCGGTTCACCTCAACGACAGTATGTTTCCGCTCGGCTCGAAAAAAGACAGGCATATGCCGCTTGGCAAGGGCTGTATCGGGCTTGAGGCGATTTTGCGCATACTTTCGCACGCGGCGCTGCACCATCTGCCCTTTTACCTTGAAACTCCGCTCGACGATGTGGGGCATGCTGCGGAATTGCGAGCCATAAAAGAGGCGCTTGACGCGCTTTAGCACTCCTTCCTAGCGAAACGGCAGGGCAAGCGATGCGCAAGCCCTGCCGTTGTTCATGTCCTTTTATAGCTGGAATACGGCTTCCCGTATGATTTCCGAAACCGTCGGATGCGGGAACACAATTTCCTTGATTTTATCGATGGGCGTTTGCAGCTCAACAAAAATACCCGCCGCCACAATAAACTCCGAAGAATAGTTGCAAAGTGCCTGCGCGCCAAGAAGCACGCCGCGCTTTTTGTCCGCAACGAGCTTGAAAACGCCGTCACCGCCCTCGTTTTCCGCAAGATAGCGTCCGCTAAAACGCATGGGTATGGTAACGCACGCCACGTCGAACCCCTTTTCCAAGGCGCTCGCCTCGGTTTCACCCACGGAGGCAAGCTCGGGGTTGGTGTAAAGCACCGCCGGAATGGCGTTATAGCGCATGGAATCCGCCTTCCCAAGCATATGATTGACCGCCACTTCCGCCTCGCGGTACGCGGTGTGCGCCAACATGGACTTGCCGTTGATGTCGCCCGCGGCATACACATTTTCCACGTTGGTAAGCATATGCTCGTCGGTCACCACAGCGCCGCGCTCTATCGTTACGCCAATGGTTTCAAGCCCCATGCCCTGCGCGTTTGCCTTTCTGCCGATAGAAAGAAGCACCGCACCGGCTTCCAAGAAGCATTCGGCACCGTCCTTTTCATACCTCACGCCGTTTTGCGCAATTTCCGTGACGCGCGCGCTGAGCGCAAAGGAAATGCCCTTCTTTTCGTAACCCTTTTGCAAAAGCGCAACAAGCTCCCTATCGTTTTCGCCCGCAATATGATCGAGCATTTCAACGACTGTCACCTTCACGCCCACGGAGTTGAAGTACGACGCAAGCTCAAGCCCAATCACCCCGCCGCCGATGACGCAGAGCGTTTCAGGAAGTTCCTTGCGTTCAAGCGCCTCGCGGCTTGTGATGGCAAAGCCCGTTTGCACCGCCTCGGCAAGCCCCCTAATGGGCGGCAGGGCAGGTACGGAGCCCGTCGCGAGAAGTAAGCGTTTCCCTGTATGCGTTTCACCCGCGGCGTTTACCAAGAAACCGGCCTCGGTTTTGCCCGCAACTGTTCCTTCGCCCTCAACAAGCGTTACGTTTTGGGACTTCAGCGTATTTTTTACGCCGCTGACAAGCAGTTTTACAACTTTATCTTTGCGCGCCACGACCTTTGCGTGGTCGATGTTTGCCTCCGGCGCGCTCACACCGTATTTACCGCCGTTTACCGCGCCGTCGTAAAGCTTGGCGCTGTAAAGCAGCGTTTTTGTGGGGATGCAACCCTCGTTGAGGCATACGCCGCCCACCGAACGTTTTTCCACGAGCAGCACGCTCATACCAGCATGGCCCGCCCGTTCCGCCGCTAAGTAGCCCGCAGGGCCTCCACCCAAAACGATGAGATCATAAATCATCAGGAAATCCTCCGTATGCGATCAGTATCGATTGTTCTTTTTCCATGGTACTTGCCGCCGAGCATGCTCGTCAAGCGGGCTACGAAAAGATATATCTTTTTCGAGGGCGGAAACGAAGCTTCGCAGAGCAAAAGCCTTATCCGCGGGGAAGTCTGAAACCGAGAACCGTTGTGCCATGCTTTTTGATTTGCTATGATAACAATGAGAACCAAACATGAATGACGACCGAAAGGGGTAGCGCTCATGCATAAAAAATTCGGCTTGCTGCTGGCTGTTGCTTGCGCCTGTTTCTTCTTGGGGTGTAGTGACCCTAACCCTTCTACACCAAATACACTCCCTCCCTGCCTGATGATTGACGACATACTTTACTATTACACGGGCGAGGCGGTTCCCACGCAGATCGAAGAAGCTTTAATTTTGGGAAGCGTTACCTCTACGGTACCTTTAACCGAACTGCCAACCAAACATGAACAGTCAAACATGGCGCCCATTTTGAATTGCCCGTATGCGAAATATGAGGAGAGCATTGTTGTGCTTATGGAAGAGAACTGGATACTTTTTGAAACACGGGAAACGGATTGAACTCCGTTTTCAATAATTTTCCTTCCATAACTTAGATACGCCTAAAAAGGGATTTTGCAGTAAAGCTTCTTTTCCGAAATCAGTCCTGCCTATGATGCGTAAACAAGACAGGAGCCGCATCGCTTTTTGCGATACAGCCCCGTTTTCTTTCCACACCGCCCTGAGGGCGGCTTTTTTCCTTATGATGCGATTGCTTTATTTTGCCGCCTTCGCGTTTGTTTTTTCCATAAACCGTTCGGCGTCGATGATGAAGCGTTCATGCTTACCTTCGCCGATCAGCCCTTTTTCATCGTATGCGCGCACGTCAAACACAAGCCGCCGGTTATCGACCTCGATAAGCTCGCTTTCCGCACGCACCTCCATACCCTCCGGCGTGGCGCTCAAATGCTTCACGTTTACGAGCGTTCCCACGGTGGTCTGCCCTTCTTTTAAGTGCGGCTGCACGCTTTTTGCTGCCGCATCCTCCATGATCGCCACCATCATAGGCGTTGCGAACACGGGCAAAAGCCCGCTCTTCATCGCCTCCGCCGTATTGGAGGGGTTTACCTTAACCTTCGTTTCCCCTTTGATGCCAAGCTGCATGTTTCTTTCCCTTGGCCCTACAGCGCTTCCACGACGGCGCTCACGCCCATGCCGCCGCCCACGCAAAGCGTGGCGAGGCCGCGTTTTTTGCCTTGCCGTTTGAGCTCGTAAAGAAGCGTTACCAAAATGCGGCAACCGGAAGCGCCGATGGGGTGCCCAAGCGCAATTGCGCCGCCGTTGACGTTAAGCTTTTCCTCAGGGAAGTGAAGCTCGCCGCCTACCGCGAGCGCCTGCGCCGCAAACGCCTCGTTCGCCTCAATGAGGTCGATGTCGTCCATCGTGAGGTTTGCGCGCTTGAGCGCCTTTTTCGTGCTCGCCACAGGGCCAATGCCCATAACGGAAGGCTCCACGCCCGCGGACACGCATACGATAAGCTTTGCAAGCGGCTTTACGCCAAGCTCACGCGCTTTTTCCGCGCTCATCACAACCACCGCGGCCGCGCCGTCGTTGATGCCGGATGCGTTCGCCGCCGTAACCGTGCCGTCGCTTACAAAGGCAGGCTTCAGCTTCAAAAGCCCCTCGGCGGTTACGCCTGCGCGGGGGAATTCGTCCTTGTTGAACTCGATGGTTTCCTTTTTGGTTTTGATGAGAACTGGAACGATCTCCTCGTTGAACTTGCCCGCATTTTGCGCCGCCTCGCATTTCTGCTGGCTCTTTGCGGCAAATTCATCCTGACGTTCGCGGGTAACGTTGTATTCTTTTGCTACGTTTTCCGCGGTAATGCCCATGTGATAGTTGTTGAACGCATCCCAAAGGCCGTCCTTTACCATGGTATCCACAACTTTGCCGTCGTTCATGCGGTAGCCAAAGCGCGCTTGTTGTAAAACATAGGGCGCAAGGCTCATGTTTTCCGTACCGCCCGCCACAACGATGTCCGCATCGCCCGCGGCGATGAGCGCCGCCGCAAGCCCTACGCATTTGAGTCCAGAGCCGCACACGTTGTTTACGGTGGTTGCGGGCACCTCAACAGGAAGCCCCGCCTTGATCGCAGCCTGGCGCGCTACGTTTTGCCCAAGACCCGCCTGGAGCACACAGCCCATGTAAACTTCATCGACCTCATTGGGCTTGATCCCTGCGCGGTTGATCGCCTCGCGGATCACCACCGCGCCAAGTTCCGCAGCCGGAACCTCTGCGAGCGTACCGCCAAATTTCCCAAGCGCCGTACGGCACGCGCCGGCAAGTACGATTTCCTTTGTCATTTTCTTACTCCCTTTCCAAATTCAAATTCATTTGCAATGCGCCGGAGCTCGCCCATCTTTAAGCAAACCCCGGCACAGTATAAAAGTCTATTGTTATTCGTCTTCCCCTACATCCATCACCTTAAGGTTTTCGTGGAGGAGGAGCTTTGCCTCGGTGGCGGCAAGCACCTGCTCAACGGTGATGCCTGGGGCAATCTCCTCGAGCACAAGCCCTTCCTTGGTCACGCGTATCACGCCCATTTCCGTGACAATCAGTTTTACGACACCCTTACCGGTGAGCGGATAGGTGCATTCCCTCAAAATTTTCGGCGCACCCTTTGCAGTATGCTCCATGGCGATTACCACCTGACGCGCGCCGGCCACAAGGTCCATCGCGCCGCCCATACCGTTTACTTTTTTGCCCGGCACAAGCCAGTTGGCAAGGTTGCCCTGTTCATCCACCTGCAGCGCGCCAAGAACCGCCATGGCGACGTGACCGCCGCGTATGGCCGCAAACGAAGCGGCACTATCCACGAACTGTGCGCCTGGGATGGCGGTCACACAACCGCCTCCCGCGTTCCTGATGTCCTTATCCTCCCGGCCGGGCTCAGGCGCAGGCCCAAGGCCCAAAATGCCGTTTTCCGACTGAAAAATTACCGTAATGCCCTTTGGCACATAGTTTGCCACCATCGTGGGCAGGCCTATTCCGAGGTTCACCACGTCGCCGTCTTTCAGTTCTTGCGCGATGCGCTTCGCGATAAAAACCTTGCTGTCCATATTTCCCTCCTCAAAGCGCAACGATCGCGTCGATGTAGATGCCGCTGAGCGTCACAAGATCGGGGTCGATTTCGCCGACCTCCACGATCTCCTCCGCTTCCACCACCGCAAATTTACAGGCCTGCGGCATGATTGCGTTGAAATTCTTGCTTGAACCACGCATGTAGCAGTTGCCGAATTTATCAACCTTGGTAGCATGCACAAGCGCAACGTCGCCGTGCAGCGCCTTCTCCAGAAGGTATTCCTTTCCATCGAGTTCCACCGTTTGCTTGCCTTCGGCCGCGATGGTGCCAACGCCCGTAGGCGTTAAAAACGCGCCGATGCCGCTGCCCGCCGCACGCACAGCCTCCGCCAGCGTACCCTGCGGCACGAGGACAACGCTTTTCGGGTCAGCCGCATACATGGCACCTGTAAGGGGGTTGCCGCCAACCCACGTGGAGTATACCTTTTTTACCCTGCCTAGCTCCATAAGCCTGTAGGTATTCAAATAGTCCCAGCCCGTATCGTTGCTGACAATGGTTAGGTCCGTTGCCTCGCTCGTGTTGATCAGAGCGTCGAGCAAGTGCTCGGGCGTTGCGCACTGCAAAAAGCCGCCGACCATCACCACATCGTTGTCGCGAATGCGGCTGATCGCCTCAGTGGCCGTCATGATTTTGTTCATGCTCCAAGAAACCTCCGATTGGTAAAATAGAATTGCCTGTCGGATCGATAAACCCATTGTAAGCCCGCCAAATCGGCCCTGTCAAGGTCGTCATGCCGCGTGTGATTCATGCACGCTAAAGTTTTGCAGGATTTATGCCATAGCAGGGTTCTTGCCGTAACATCTTGTAAAAAAAAGCCGCCGTATCGTTTCCTTTCGTACGGCGGTCTTTTGTATGCAGCTTCTCATTTATCCGTTTTCCGGCTCCTCCGGCTGTACGGTGCCGGCGCTTGACATTTTTAAAAGCTCGCGTGCGATGTCGAACTTGAGGGTTGAGTACTCGGTGCCTGCGGGCACTTCGAGCATCACCAGCACAAGCCGCGCGTTTTCCTCGGAAACGCCCGTGCGAAAGCCCGCAAACCAAGAAATTTCACGGCTCTTATCGTTGCCGATTTCCGCCGTGCCCGTCTTTGCCGCCACCACGCAGCTTGACACCTTGAGGGCATGTCCGGTGCCGTTGTAATCGCGGCTTGTAACATGCTCGAGCATGGGAAGAAGCTCAGCGACCACCGAATCGGAAACCACGTTTTCCTTCCACATCTCGGTTTGGCTTTCATACACGGGTTTTATAAGGATGCCGTCTTCCTCGTATCGGCCCTGCACGATGTGCGGCGTTACAATGTTGCCGCCGTTTGCGAACAGGGAAAACATGCTTGCAAGCTGCAGCGGCGTTATAAGAATTTCACCTTGACCATAGCCGCTATCGGCAAGGAGCTTGAGGCTAAGCTCGGTTCCTTCGTTTAAAAGCTGGGGCGTTGCAACATTGATGTCAAACGGGATACCCTCCTCCATGCCAAGGTTTCGCATGTAGTTAAAAAACGAATCCTCGCCTGTCAAAAGCGCGGCGTTTGCAAAGTAGATGTTGTCCGAGGTAATGATGGCGTTGTGCATGTTTAAGGGTCCGGGTCTATTTTTCATGTCGGTACGCTTGATGCGCGGCCATATCCATGTGCCAAACTCCGTGGGGGTCCAATAATCCTCGTCGATCTCGCCGTTGAACACATAGTCCTCATTGAGCGTACCGCTCTCAAGCGCCACCGCAGCGGTAAACGCTTTGAACACGGAACCCGGTGGATAAAGGCCCTGCGTGACGCGGTTGATGAGCGGCTTTGCCGGGTTGTTCACAAGTGCATCATAATCCTTTTGGCTGATGCCTCGCGAAAAAAGGTTCAAGTCGTAAGTTGGGTACGAAGCAATCGCCTGCAACTCACCGGTGAGCGGGTTTAACACCACCACTGCGCCCGCGGTGGTTTCGCCATACAGAACGAGCCTTAAAACCTCCTCCACGCGCTTTTGAAGCTCCATGTTGATGGTAAGCTCAATATCATCGCCGTCTTTTGCGCTCTGCTTATAAAGGGTGCGCTTCTTTTCGCCGTTCGCGGAAAAGATGAAAATCTCCTCGCCGTTTTTGCCGTGAAGCTCCGTTTCATACTGCCTTTCGAGCCCAAGCTTACCGACGACTGAATCCACATTGTAGGTGTCGTCGTCGCCGATTTTTTCGTTCAGATCGTCGATGAGCGCTTCAAGCTCCTCGTTGGTCTCGGCACTCACCGGACCGACGTAGCCGATGAGGTGAGCAAGCAGGCTCCCGTAGGGGTACTCGCGCTGCACTTTAAAATTGCCCTCATCGATGCCGATGCCCGTTACGCTTAACAGCTGCTCGCGTACGGAAGATGCAAGTTCGTCGGAATAATAGGTTTTTAGAACCGCCACATCGTTGTACGCCTTTTTAAGCGCGGCCTTGATCTCCTCCGTCGTCATGCCCAAGAGCGGAGATACCTGTGCGCAAAAAACATCCTCATCCTCGATGCGCGAAGGTGCGCCGTACACCGAGGTTGCGCCCACCGTGGCGGCGAGCGCGTGGCCGTCCGCCAGAATTTCGCCGCGTTTGGCCGCAATGGTAGCCACGCGAACGGTATC
>JAEZGQ010000157.1 GCA_023416895.1 Bacillota bacterium
TCCTTCGCTTCGGAAACGCCTTTACGGCCGTACGCGGCAACTTCTTTCAAATGAAAAGCCTTTTAGGCGGGCTTTCAATTGAACAGGCCGACGGCATTTTGCTGGATCTTGGTGTTTCCTCGCACCAACTCGATGAAAAGACCCGCGGCTTTTCCTACAACGAGGATGCGCCGCTTGACATGCGAATGGATGCTTTCGCCCCTTTTCGGGCATACGACGTGGTAAACGGCTATTCGTTTGAGGAGCTTGCACGGATCATCCGCGAATACGGTGAGGAGCGCTACGCGGGCCGCGTTGCCGCCTCCATCGTAAAGGCGCGCGAGAAGGCTGCGCTCGACAGTACCGTGGAGCTTGCGCAGCTCATAAAAAACGCCATTCCCGCAGCGACGCGCCGAGAGGGCCCGCATCCGGCAAGGCGTACGTTCCAGGCGCTTCGCATC
The DNA here is from genome assembly GCA_023416895.1 of Bacillota bacterium. Classification (GTDB taxonomy): domain Bacteria; phylum Bacillota; class Clostridia; order Christensenellales; family CAG-138; genus UBA7707. The sequence continues at coordinate 441 of JAEZGQ010000157.1, forward strand.
GAGGTGAACGGGGAACTTGAGGGGCTGAAAAAAGCGGTGGACGACGCACAGAACCTGCTTGCCCCAAACGGTGTGCTTGCAATTATCACCTTTCATTCGCTTGAGGATCGCATCGTGAAGCTGACGTTTCGCGAATATGAAAACCCGTGTACCTGCGACCCGCGCGCACCCATGTGCACCTGCGGCAAAAAGCCCACCGCGCGCATTCTCACAAAAAAGCCTCTCGTCGCTTCTGAAAGCGAACAGGAAGAAAACTCACGTTCGCGCAGCGCAAAGTTGCGCGCCATACAAAAGTTATAACTTCGGACGGAGATGAATAACATGGCAGTAGCGGCAAGGAAGCCCGAAAACGATTACCGTCATATGCCCGCGGCAAGTGCCACAAGGGTATATGTGGATTCGCGTGTGTATCAATCGTCTGCCGCGCCGAAGTACGAGCCGGAAGAGTTTGAGGAATTTGAGGAGCTTACAAAACCTTCCGCAAAGCCCGCCGTAAAAACGCGTCCCGCGCCCAAAACGCGTGCCGCTGAAAAACCGCGCGCGAGCGCCGCGGCGGTCTTCTTTAAAAAGGCGGGCGTGTTGGCGACGGTTTTATGTATTGCCGCCGCCTTGATTGGCATCTTGGTGCGCTACGCTATGATCAGCGCGGAGTACGATGCGGTTAACGCGTTGAGAAGCGAAATTTCGCAGTGTGAAATTGATCTGAATGAGCTGAACGTAAGGCTCAGCAGCGCCGTAAACATCGACGAAGCGCGCGAAGCGGCGGAGCGTGCGGGGATGGATTATCCCACCGCCGAGCAAATCGTTAAAGTGAACGGCGACTGAAAACGCGCAGCGTGGAGGAAATGCTGATGGGCGCGCCGGCTGTTCCCAACAAAAAAAGGCTGCTTTGGACGCTCGTCGCGATTGCCGTCGTATTCGTCATTCTGCTCGGGCGTATTTTTTATATTCAAATGATCTGGAGCGACGAGCTTCAGGAAATGGCGCTTTCCCAATGGACGCGCGATACGGCGCTGAGCGCAAAGCGCGGTACCATCGTCGATACCGACGGGGTTGTGCTTGCGCAAAGCGGCACGGCGTACAAGGTGTTGGTGTGGCCGCAGCAGGTAACGCCGGATAACCGCGAGCGCGTGGCGCGCGAGCTTTCGAACCTGCTTAGTCTAGATTACGAAACCGTGCTTGCCAAGGTGAGCGATCAGACGAAAATGGAAATCGTCTTAAAGCGCGCCGTGGAACGCGACGTGGTGGATCAACTTTTAAGCCTCAAGCTTGGCGCGGGCGTGGGCACAGCGGTGGATACAAAGCGCTATTACCCACTTTCCTCCCTGTTTTCCCAGTTGATCGGCTTTACCACCGTGGATGGAGAGGGGCAGGCGGGGCTTGAACAAAAATACGACAAGTATCTGAGCGGCGAGGATGGCCGCATGATTACCGAAACTGACCGCAAAGGCAACGCGCTTGCGTATGGCCTGGAGGAAATCATTGAGCCGCTTGATGGGTGCAGCCTTGTGCTTACCACCAACAGCGCGATCGAATCGATCATTGAAAAACAGCTCAGACTTGCGCTTGATGTGAACAGCGCCAAAAATGCCCAATGCATTTTGATCAATTGCAAAACGGGCGAGCTTATAGGCCTTGCGTCTTCTCCGAACTTCGACCTCAACAATCCGCCAAGAAACGATCTTGCCACGTTGCAGGAGTTAATGCGAAACCGCATTGTGACCGATGCTTACGAGCCCGGCTCTACCTTTAAAATTGTAACGCTGAGCGCGGCGCTCGACAGCGGAACCGTTTCTACCGCCTCCGAGTATTTCTGCCCAGGCTTTAAAATCGTAAACGGAGAACGCGTGCGTTGCTGGAGAAGCGCGGGGCACGGTTCGCAAAACCTTACCAAAGCCGTGCAAAACTCGTGCAACGTTGCGTTCATGTCGATGGCACTTGCAATGGGCAGGGAAACGTTTTATGATTACATATACAAGTTTGGCTTCGGTTCGGTAACCGGAAGCGGCATTCAGGGTGAAGCGGGCGGCATCGTGACGCAGGAGAAATATATCACTGAAAACACGCTTGCGCGCATCGGCTTTGGGCAGAGCATCGCCGTAACGCCCATTCAGCTTGCGGCGGCAGTAAGCGCCGCAGTCAACGGCGGGAACCTGATGCAACCCTATGTTGTAAAGCAAATCGTTTCCGCAACTGGAGAAGTGCTTCTTGAAAGTAAGCCTACCGTGGTTCGCCGCGCGATCAGCGAGGAAACCTCCGCAACCGTGCGCACAATTCTCGAAAGCGTGGTTGTGGAAGGCAGCGGCAGAAATGCCGGCATACCGGGCTACCGCGTAGGTGGAAAAACGGGTACCGCGCAGAAGTACGAAAACGGACAGATCGCCGACGGGAAGCTGATCGCCTCCTTTGTCGGGTTCGCGCCAGCGGACGATCCGGAATTTGTGTGCCTGCTTCTTGTGGATGAACCGCAAGTCGGCGTCGTATTCGGAAGCACCGTGGCTGCGCCGTTTGTGAAGACCGTACTCGAGGAAACCTTAAGGCACTACGGCTATCTGCCCGAGGGCAGCACCCAGAGCGTTACGGTGCCCGATGTTACCGGTCTTTCGGTGGCCGAAGCGAAGGAAAAACTTGAAGAGGCCGGCCTAAGTGCCGTTTACCAACAAAACGATTCGGTAACCGCGCAGGTTCCCGCCGCCGGCGAAATCGTCAACAAGGGCTCCGATGTGCTTTTGTACACCGGGGAGACCGGCGTTGAAACGAGCGCAGGGGCGCAAAACGCCACCGTAAGGGTGCCCGATCTTTCGGGGAAAACGCGGCTTGAGGCGCACGACGCGCTTGCGGAACTGGGGCTTTTGATCAGCATCGACCCGCCCGATCAAAGCGGGAAGGCGATCCGACAAAATCCTGCGGCAGGCACCGAGGTAGCGGTAGGCACGGAAGTATTTGTGGAGTTCTCCGCCACGCAGATAGGCGGGGGATGATGGAGGAGACATGCTGCTTTCAGAGCTTTTGAAGCGCACGGAACACACGCTTTTGGGCGAGGATAGGGAAATTCAATCCTTGCAGTACAATTCCCGAAAGGTCGGGGCGGGGGATGTGTTTTTCTGCGTGGTCGGCACCTTTGCCGACGGACACGCCTATGCCGAGCAGGCAGTTGCGGCGGGAGCTGCGGTGCTTGTGGTGGAGCGTGCTCTACCGTTTGAAGTAACCCAGGTGCTTGTCGAAAACACCCGCATCGCCATGGCGGAAATGGCCGCCGCATATTACGGCTATCCTACGCAAACACTGCCTGTCGCAGGCATTACCGGCACGAGCGGCAAGACGAGCACCACCTATATGCTCAAGGCGATCGCCGAAACGGCTGGAAAAAAGGTGGGGCTGATCGGCACCATCCGCAACATGATCGGCGACAAGGAGCTCCCTAGCGAACATACCACGCCCGAAAGTGTGGATCTTCAAGCGCTCATGCGCCGGATGAAGGATGAGGGCGTTGACCTTGTGGTGATGGAGGTTTCCTCCCACTCGCTCGATCAGCGACGCGTTCACGGCATTGAGTTCGATGTCGGCGTGTTCACCAACCTCACGCAGGATCACCTCGATTACCATAAGAATTTTGACAACTACCTAGCGGCCAAAAAGCTTTTGTTTAAGCAAAGCAAGTTTGCCATCGTCAACGCGGACGATTCGCATTCGGCGAAAATGCTCGAGGACATCGGCAAGCCGAGCGCATCGTTTGGCATCACGGAACGCGCGGACGTGTGTGCTTCGGAAATCGACATTACAACCCGTGGCGTGCAGTTTGACATGCTAACGCGCATCGGCAAAGCGCGCATCAACATACCCACGCCGGGTCTTTTCAGCGTTTACAACGCCATGGGCGCCTCGGCGGCCGCGATACAACTTGGGTTTTCGCTCGATACCATCAAGCACGGACTTGAAAAAATGGGCGTCGTATCCGGTAGGCTTGAGCCTCTCCCGAGCGGCGGACGCGAATTTACGGTGTTTTTGGATTATGCGCACAAGCCCGACGCGCTTGAAAACGTGCTCAAGACCGTGCGCGGCTTTGCCAAAGGCAGAATCGTTACCCTGTTTGGCTGCGGCGGCGACCGCGACAAGGCAAAACGCCCGCTCATGGGCGAAGTGGCCGGCCGCTATTCCGACTTTATCGTAATCACCTCGGACAATCCGCGCAGCGAGGAGCCGCTGTCCATCATCGCCGCCATCGAGGACGGCGTGAAAAAAACCGGCACTGAGTACGTTGTGATCGAAAATCGCTATGCCGCCATTGAATACGCGCTCCATAACGCGCACAAGGACGATGTGATCATCCTTGCAGGCAAGGGGCACGAGAGTTATCAGGAGATCAACGGCGGAAAGCACCACTTTGATGAAAAGGAGATCGTTGCGGAGATTCTGTCGCGCTGACCGCAACGGCTTTTACGGAGGATAGGATGGAACACCTGATTTATGCGCTTCTTCTGGCGGCGCTTGTGGCGATTCTTTTGGGACCGGTGCTGATTCCGGCGCTCAAAAGGCTCAAGTTCGGACAGACGGAACGCACGGACGGGCCGAAAACGCACTTGAAAAAGAGCGGTACGCCCACGATGGGCGGCTTGATGATCATCGCCGGCATCCTTGCCGGAACCCTTGCTTTTTCTTTGAGCGCCACGGAATTTGTACTCCCCGCGCTCCTCGTTACGACCGGCTTCGGGCTTCTCGGGTTTTTGGACGACTTTTTGAAGGTGCGCTTCAAAAATACCGTAGGCCTTCGTGCTTACCAAAAGATCATCGGGCAGTTTTGCATTGCGGCGATCATCGCGCTGTACGCCTACAACAGCCCCTTTGTCGGCTCCAAAATTTACATGCCGTTTTTGAACATCGAGTGGGATCTTGGCATTTTCTACATCCCGTTCATCATCTTCACGGTGGTGGCCGTCGTCAACGGCGTCAACCTTACGGATGGGCTTGACGGACTTTCGTCCGGCGTAACGCTCATTTACGCGCTCACGATGGGTGTGGTGTTCTACTACATGTCGCAGGCTGTGCTGATGCCTGCAGACGCCGCGCAAGCCTCCCAAACGCAGTACGGCGCGGAGCTGAAATCCATGGGAATGTTCTCGGCGGCGGTCGCCGGCGCGTGCATTGGCTTTTTGCGCTACAACTCGTATCCTGCGCGCGTGTTCATGGGGGATACCGGCTCTCTCGCGCTCGGCGGCGCGATTGCGTGCATGGCCATTTTCTCCCGCGCGGTGTTTTTGCTTCCCATCATGGGTGCATGCTTTGTGGCAAGCGATCTTTCGGTGGTACTGCAGGTGGGTTCCTACAAGCTTCGCAAAAAGCGCGTATTCAAAATGGCACCGCTTCACCATCATTTTGAGCTTTTGGGCTATTCCGAAACCAAGATTGTTTCGATGTATATGATAGTTACAACTGTGTTGTGTTTGGTTTGTTTGCTGGCATTTGTGTAACCATAACAACAATGTTTTTATAGCCGTCCGGTGATCTTATCCGAAAAGCCGTGGTTGCTTGGCGCTTGGCACGGCGGACGCGGGAAGGTTAAGGCGTTTGAGGCAGAGCGCGGCTCTGTTGCCTCAAGCACCTTGGCACATCGGACGGCTTTTTTTCAATAAAACAGGCGGGAGGCTTTTTTGATCGTGAGCGAGCAAAAGAAAACGGCCCTTGTTGTGGGCATGGCGCGAAGCGGCATTTCCAGCGCAAAACTTCTTTACCGCAACGGCTACCGCGTGATTGTCAACGATATGAAAAATTCCATCGAGGGTCTAAACGAGGCGCTTCGTGGCATAGAATATATAGATGCACTCGGCAAGGAGCCCTCGACGCTTTTTGATGGGGTGGATCTTATGGTATTAAGTCCCGTCATTCCCATTTTTGCACCGTTTGCCAAAGAAGCCATGGCGCGCGGAATTGAAGTAATCGGAGAAATAGAGCTTGGCTACCGCTATGCAAGCAGGGATTCGCATTTTGTTTGCATCAGCGGCACAAACGGCAAAACGACGACCACTGCCCTGGCGGGCGAAATTTTCAAAACTGCGAAAAAGCGCACCTTTGTGCTGGGCAACATCGGCATACCCATCACGGAATATTCATCCGAGATCAAGGCGGGGGATTATGTGGTGGCGGAGGTTGCGGCGCTGCAGCTTGAGAGCATCCAAGAGTTTCGCGCGAACGCCGTGGGTATGCTTAACATCACGGAGGATCACCTGAACCGTTTCGAATACAAAATGGAAAACTACATTGCCGCCAAATGCCGCGTTTTTGAGAACCAAGAACCTTGTGATTTTGCCGTTTTGAACCACGACGACCCCGTCGTGCGCGACATGTGCCGCCTTACCAAAGCGCGCGTTTTGTATTTTTCGATGGAGCGCGAGCTTGAGGAAGGCATGTTTTTACGGCAGGGGCAAATGATTTGGCGCTTTGACGGCGTTGAGACGCCGCTCATATTCACCCGCGAGCTGCAGATACCCGGTGCGCACAATGTGCAAAACGCGCTGTGCGCCGCGTCGCTTGGGCTTTGTATGGGGCTTGATGTCGCTGCGGTGTGCAAGGGGCTAAAGGTCTTCAAAGGCGTTGAACACCGCATCGAGTTTGTGCGCGAAAAGGACGGTGTCGTTTACATCAACGATTCCAAAGGCACCAATCCGGATTCCACCATCAAGGCGGTGCAGGCTATGTCGCGCCCGACGGTGCTGCTTCTCGGGGTGGGGAATTACGATAAGAAAAGCGACTTTGTACCGCTTTTTGAGGCGTTTGAAGGAAAAATCAAAGCGGTGATCGCTTCGGGCGTCAATGTGCCGGCCATTTTGGAAGCGGCAAAGTGCACAGGCTATGAAAATGTGCATACCTTCGAGGGTGATCTGGATGCGCTGTTGCGCGAAGCAACTTCTTTAGCAAACCCAGGCGATGCGGTGCTTTTGTCGCCGGCGGCGGCAAGCTGGGGCCTGTTTACGGACTATGAGGAGCGCGGGCGCGAGTTTAAAAAGGCCGTCATGCGGCTTTAAGCATAGCGCACCATACGCTTCTGCAACCACGCTCACTTTGGGGCATTATTGAGGTGCGAGGGTTCAACTCCCTTTGGGTCGGAAAGGGCGGGAAAGGTATTGTGAGGGCAGCAAGCGGGTCGAAGGAAATCAAAAAGCCGCTTTTCACGCCAGGGCATCTGGATTTTCCGCTGCTCGTGGCGGTTTTTGTGCTTTGTGCGTTCGGACTCGTCATGCTGTTTTCTGCAAGTTACTACTACGCAAACGTCTACAAGGGTGACGGGTTTTACTACCTGAAAAGCCAATCGGTCTATTGTGCGGCCGGACTTGTGGCAATGATGCTCATCTCACGTATCAACTACCACGTTTTTGAAAAGGCGCGCGTGCTCGGGCTTTTGGGCGTAATCGTGCTTCTTGCCTTGGTACTCATCATGGGCAAGGAAACCAACCAGTCGCAGCGATGGCTTGAAATTGCGGGTGTGCGCTTTCAGCCGTCAGAGCTTGCCAAGTTCGTTTTGGTGCTCTACATTGCCTCGTTCGCGTCGCGGTTCCCTAAAAGGATGGAAAGCTTTGAGCGCGGTATTGCCCCCATGCTTATGATCATGGCGGTCATTGCGGTGCTGCTCCTCTTACAGCCGAACCTCTCCATGGCCATCATCTTTGTGGCGACCGGTATGGTGATGCTCTATGTGGGGGGCGCCCCCATCAAATACCTTTTGATCATGGCCGCGCTTGCTGTGCCTGCGGTAATCCTTCTTGCTTATTACCAGCCTTACCAATGGGAAAGGCTGATGATCTTCCTCAACCCGTGGAACCCCGATCCGGATGTGGACGGTTACCAGCTTCGCCAGTCGCTGTATGCGCTCGGTTCCGGCGGCTTCTTCGGGCAAGGGCTCAATTTCAGCCGGCAGAAGCTTTTGTTTCTCCCATATGGAGAAAGTGACTTTATTTTTGCCATCATCGGTGAAGAATTGGGCTTTGTAGGGTGCACGTTCGTGGTCGCCATGTATGCGTTTGTTACGTATCGCGGGATGCGCATCGCCATCAAATGCAAGGATCGCTTCGGCTCGCTGCTTGCGGCGGGCATCACTTGCGTGGTGGCGCTTCAGGCGGCAATTAACATCGGCGTTGCTACAAGCTCCATCCCTCCTACGGGCCAAACGCTTCCGCTTGTGAGCCACGGAGGTACGTCGCTCCTCATTTTTCTGTGTGCGTTCGGCATATTGTTGAACATATCGAGAAATCTTGAGCCGCAGTAGAACGTTACGTCTCCTGCCCGCATAAGATAAAAGCACGGGAGGAGTTTTGCATGGCAAGGTTTATTGTTTCGGGCGGCTGCCCGCTCCATGGAAGCTTGCGCATTTCCGGCGCGAAAAATGCCGCATTGCCCATACTCGCAGCCTGCTTGCTCTCGGATGCGGAAATTGTCCTCGCGGATTGTCCGGACCTAAAAGATGTGGAAAATATGCTTAGCATACTTTCTGCGCTTGGCGTAACGTGGCGGAGGGAAGGCGGGCTCCTTCGCATCGACGCAGCTGCTGCGGACAACTTCGTGATGCCGCATCGTATTTCAAAAGAACTTCGATCCTCCATTTTTACCCTCGGGCCGCTCCTCGGGCGGTTCCAAAAGGCCGTTTGCACATACCCGGGCGGTTGTGAGATCGGCCACCGTCCCATCGACCTTCATTTGAAGGGGCTCTCCATGCTCGGTGTTGAGATCACCGAGGAACACGGTCAGATCATTTGCGACGGAAGGAACATGAAGGGCGCGGAAATTCACCTGGATTATCCGAGCGTGGGGGCAACGGAGAACATCATCATGGGCGCGGTGCGCGCGCAAGGGGAAACCCTCATCCACAACGCCGCGCGCGAACCCGAAATTGTGGATCTTCAAGATTTTCTTTGCGCCATGGGCTTTCGTGTTTCGGGCGCAGGCACCTCAGACGTGCGCATCGAAGGTACACAAGAACGGGCGAAAAACGTGGAACATACCGTGATCCCCGACCGGATCGTTGCCGGCACCATGCTTTGTGCCGCGGCGGTTTCAGGTGGAGATTTGACGCTTAGCAACGTAAAGCCGGAACATATGGCGTCCATCATCTCGAAGCTTCGAGAAGCGGGCTGCATGGTTCTTTCCGGCGAACATAGTGTTTATTTGAAAGCACCCGAGCGCCTCAGCGAGATCAAAATCATCGAAACGCTGCCCTACCCGGGTTTCCCTACGGATATGCAAGCGCAGTTTTTCGCGCTGTGCACCATAGCGGAAGGCACGAGCGTGGTGGTAGAAAATGTGTTTGAGAGCCGCTTTAAGCACGCTGCGGAGCTTGCACGCATGGGTGCTGTGTTTACCCAGAAGGATCGTACGACCATCATCCGCGGCGTAAAAAGACTTACGGGAACGCAGGTGTACGCGCGCGATTTGCGCGGCGGCGCCGCGCTGACCATAGCTGGGCTTGCGGCGCTGGGAGAAACCACGGTGATGAACGCGGAACTCATTGACAGGGGTTACGAAAGGATGGAGCGCATGCTGACGTCAATCGGCGCGCGCATACGGCGAGAGGAAGACTGATGGCGGGGGAGCGCAGCACAAAAACTGCCGCCTCGGGAAGAGGAAAGGGGAAACGCAAAAAAAAGGCACGCTCTGCCAAAGGCGCAGGGCATGCGCTTGGTGTTATGATTTTTGCGGTTTCCTGCATCGCTTCGCTGCTCCTTTTGTACTTCGTGCTTCTGGTGGACAAGGTGGCGGTGGAGGGCAACGCCCAAGTGAGCGCCGAAAGCATTTTGAGCGCTTCGGGCATACGCTCGGGGCAGCACATGTTCCTCATTGATGCGGCCGGTGCAAAAACCGCAATTTTAAACAACCCCTACATCGACGATGTCGAGATTGTACGCGACTATCCGGACACCGTCGTCCTTCGCATTGTGGAGCGCAAGCCTTGCGCCTTGATTTCCGATTCCGCAGGAGACAGTGTGCTCATCGACCATGCGGGCAACGTACTAAGCATCGGCACGCAGCAAAACGACGCGCTCGTCACCGTTTACGGCATGGGAAACGCAGGCTACACGCTTGGGCAGAGCATCGATACGGGGGTGGATTTTCAAGCGGCGGCGCTTATTTCCATTTTGCAGGCGGTTGAAAACGCGGGGCTCAACGCAGAGATCAAAACCGTTAACATGGCGAACGCGCTTTCCATCGAGCTTACGACCCATAGCGGCTACCTTGTAAAGCTTGGGCAGCCCGACACGCTTTTGGACAAGCTTGAAAACCTCTCCGCTGTTTTGAAGAAGCTGCAAGCGGAAGGCAAAAGCGGCGGTACCATTTACCTCGCCGCGAGAAGCGGCCCGGTTTATTCGCCTGCGGAGGATTTTTCTGCAACCGCGCTTCCGGAAAATACCGCGCTCCCCGAAAGCGGGGAGACCCCAAATCCTGAAGCTACGCCGCAAGCTTCGCCTACGCCCGAGGAAAATCCCCAAGTGTCGCCCACGCCTGAAAACGGCGATCCCTTCAGCGGCTGACAAAAATAATGAACGCATTGTTTTCCAAATACTGACAAATTGAACGCGCGCGTATTGCACAATATATAGTAGCTGTGGTATTCTTTAAATACTGGGCGGAGTATAGTATTGCGATCTTCGCCGTGGTATGGAGGTCCGATGAGCCAGTTTACGGCAGTTTTGGATGTAGGCAGCTCGAAGATCATATGCTTGATCTGCAGCCCCAACGGCAAAGGCGGGGTGCTGGTGCATGGCGCTGGCGTATGCGAGTACAAGGGCTATAAGCATGGCGTGTTCGCCGACGAAAAAAACGTGGTCAGCGCCATTGAACGCGCCGTCGAATCCGCCGAAAACGAATGCAAGCGCACCGTGCGCCACATAAGCGTAGGCGTGCCCGCGCCCTTCATCCAGCTTGTGCTGCGGCAGTCGGAAGTTACGCCGCACCGCAAAAATATTTTTTCCGAGCAGGATGTGGACACGCTGATCGATGAATCGCTCCGGTTCGATTTTCCAGAGGGGTTCGAGCTGATGCACTCCACGCCCGTGGAGTTTGAAACATCAGGAAACGTTCGTCTTGACCCACCGATTGGAATCAGCGCGCAAAGCGTGCGCGCGACCGTTTCCCATGCATTTGTGGATTCGCGCTTTAAAACGCTCATCACGGATACGCTGCGCGCAGCGGCCATCCAAACCGATATGTTCGTGGCCGTTCCGCTCGCGGAAACGCTTTTTATCGCCCCGGAGGAGGACAGGCAGTCGTCCACGGTGCTGTTGGATGTTGGCGGTACGCATACGGATGTGTGCGTCGTAAAAAACGGCGCGCTCGTTGATTTTCGCACCATACGCATCGGCGGGGCGCACTTTGCTTCGGATATCGCCTACGGCCTTCGGTTGAGCGTGCCGGTTGCAGAGAATATCAAACGCCGTTATGTTTATTCCCTTGATTATCAGGACAGCATAGATATCGTAAAGATGCCTGGCGGCGGTATGCTTCGCGTGGATCATGAAGCCATTCAGTTCATCGTTGAGGCAAGAAGCCGCGAGCTTGCGGGCTTTGTCGTGGAAGCGCTCAGGGAAATGGGCGTGGAAGAAGCCTTTAAGCCTCCCATTTACCTTACCGGTGGCGGTGTTGCGCTTATGCGCGGCAGCGCGGAGTTTTTTGAAAGGTACATCGGCGTGGGCGTGGAGGTTCGCATGCCGTGGATGCCGCGGCTAAGCTCACCCAATTACGCCTCCGCGTTTGCGGTGATGGATTTTGTGATACATGCGGGCGGCGATGCTGGTCAGTCGCGGTTAGAGGGTTCTTCGCAACGCGGCGGAATTATCGGAGTTCTTCGGGATTTTTTTGAAAAATAGGAGGAAAGCGTATGCCCATTGGTTTAGAGCTGGATTTTGAAAGCGGCCAGTTCGCACAACTCAAAGTGGTTGGTGTGGGAGGCGCGGGAAACAACGCCGTGAACCGCATGATCCAGTATGGCTTGCGCGGCGTGGAGTTCATCTCCATCAATACGGATAAGCAGGCGCTTTATCTTTCGCGCGCAAACCAAAAGATTCAGGTCGGCGAAAAGCTCACCAAGGGGCTTGGAGCGGGCGCAGATCCCGACGTTGGCCGCAAGGCCGCCGAGGAGAGCCGCGACAGCATTACCGCAGCGCTCAAGGGGGCGGATCTTATCTTTATCACCGCCGGCATGGGCGGCGGCACAGGAACGGGTGCTGCACCCATCGTGGCCGAATGCGCGAAGTCCTTGGGAATTCTCACCATAGGTGTGGTAACAAAGCCCTTCGAATTTGAAGGCAGGGTACGCATGAACAATGCCCAGCGCGGCATAGCGGCGCTCAAGGAAAGCGTGGATACCCTGATCACCATCCCCAACGAAAGGCTTCTTGATACGGTTGGCAACGTAAGCCTCATCGAAGCGTTCCGCATAGCGGATGACGTGCTTCGGCAGGGCATTCAGGGCATCAGCGATTTGATCGCGGTGCCTGCCATGGTCAACCTCGACTTTGCGGACGTGCGCACGATCATGCGCGAAAAGGGCATGGCGCACATGGGCATCGGTATTGCGTCGGGCGAAAAGCGCGCCGTCGAGGCTGCCAAGCAGGCGGTCGCAAGCCCGCTTTTAGAAACCTCCATCAATGGCGCCAAGGGCGTGCTCGTCAACATCACCGGCGGGCCAGACTTCGGTTTGCACGAAACCCGCGATGCGGCCAAACTCATTCAGGAATATGCGGACTCCGAAGCGAACATCATCTGGGGTGCGGGCATCGACGACGAAATGGGCGACGCTGTGCGCATTACCGTAATCGCCACGGGCTTTGAAAGCAAGGACGATCTGCAGGCACAGCAGCAGGAAACCGCGGAGGCCAAGCAGCAGCAAGCGGTGCCGCAGGATTCGGTGCGGACGCAGCAACGCACATTGAAGGATCCCTCCAACCTTGCGCGAAACGATTTCTGGAACCGTCCACGCACCAAAACGCCCGATTATACCTCGCCTCTCCCCGAAGGGGAGGACGTGACCCCGCATTACACCAAATCGGATATTTTCAAGGAAGAATACAACCCCAAGGAGAAAAACAACCTCGATCTGCCAAGCTTTCTACGAAACAAGGATTGAGCCATAACAAGCTTTCAAAGATTAATGAAACGCCGCACGGTTTTCCGTGCGGCGTTTCTTTTTGCTACTCCTTCGGTTAGAACCGGGCATTTTTTCTTTTTATTGCAAAAGTATGCCGTTTTTCGGCGTGCGCCCAATTCGACACAGAGAGCATATATGCGCGTCATCGGTTCTACATATTCTTCAAAAAGCGTATGTTATAGTACCCGCAACGGGGGTGGCAGAGCGTGTGGCTGGAGCTTTTCCTGCTGGACAATGCCGTGATGAACGCGCTGGTGCTGCGCGCGGCGGCGGCAATGTGTTCCTCCAAAATACCGTTTTGGCGCATGCTTGCGTTTTCCTTCGGCGGTGCGCTGTATGCTGCGGTCGCATTTTCGTACCCTGTTATGGGTCTACTGCCGTTTAAGCTGATTACAGGGCTTATCATGACGCTTGCGCTGCCGTTCAAAACCGTGCGGGCGTATTTGACCCATACGCTATGCCTGTTTTTTGCGGCTTTCCTTACGGGCGGGCTTTGCATTTGCCTTGCACTTGCTATGGGAGGCGGCATGAAAAACGGGTTCCTTCTGGCGTCGGTTCCGCTGCGCGCGGCGCTCGTGGGGGCGTTGGCGGCATCGTTTTTGCCGCGTGCGCTGCGCGCGGTGCTTGCAAGGAACTTGAAAAGTGCCGTGCACGTACGGCTTAAGCTGTGCCACGGACAAAAAGAGTATTTGCTCGATGGCATCGTGGATACGGGCAATTTTCTAACGGAACCGTTGAGCGCGCTTCCTGTGGTGGTGTTTTACGCGCAAGGTTTTCCGCCTTGTAGCGGGCTACCGGTACCGGCTCGCGGTGCGACCGGAAGCGAAACGGTGTTGTATGCCTTTGCGCCGGATGCGTTGATCGATTGTGCCACCGGAGCAAGGCTCAACGCGCTTGTCGCTTTGGCGCCTGCTCCTATGAAATGCGGCGGCGCGCTGGTTCCGCCTACAGCGTTAAGCCCGCTGTATGCATCAGAAACCGTGTAAAAAGAGAACAAGGCCTTCCCATAACCGGCGTGAACGCTGCGCGCTGCTTTTTAAGGCAAGGAGGAAGCCATGCTTCAGGAATTCCGGCAGTTTTTATATGAACTTTATATCCGCTTCGATTTGATTCAGGAGATTTGCTATGTCAACTCCGGCGAAGCGCTGCCTCCGCCGCTTGGAAAAGAGGAAGAGACGGAGCTTATTACGCGCCTCGCAAATGGCGACGAAAGCGTAAAGCAAACGCTGATTGAAAGAAACCTTCGACTGGTTGTGTACATTGCGCGCAAGTTCGAAAATACGGGGGTCTGTATTGAAGACCTCATCTCCATCGGCACCATAGGTCTTATCAAGGCCGTGAACACCTTCGACACACAAAAGCGCATCAAGCTTGCCACCTATGCCTCCCGCTGTATTGAAAACGAAATCCTCATGTATTTAAGGCGGAGTTGCCGGCTGAAGCTTGAGGTATCGCTCGACGAGCCGCTGAATGTGGATTGGGATGGCAACGAGCTTTTGCTTTCTGACATTCTTGGCACGGAAGGCGACGTTGTGTGCCGTAACATAGAGGATGAGGTGGATAAGGATCTTCTTGTGCTTGCTATGAAAAAGCTCACCCCTCGGGAAAAGCAGATCATGGAGCTGCGCTTTGGGTTAAAGGGCCAGCGGGAATACACGCAAAAGCAGGTTGCGGATATGCTTGGCATTTCGCAAAGCTATATTTCAAGGCTCGAAAAACACATCATCAAGGTGTTGCGTGTGGAAATGCTCTCCATGCAATAGTGTACGCAAAACGCAATAAGGCAATAAAAAGGCCGCGTTCCGAAGGGAACGCGGCCTTTTGTTTGCGGAAATCTTAGTAGTTCTCAGCGCGGAGCTCGAAATAGGCCTTGGGGTGCTTGCAGACCGGGCAAATTTCGGGGGCTTTTTCGCCGAAATGGATATGGCCGCAGTTGGCGCACTTCCAGGCAACCTTGGTGCCGTCGGAGGAGAACACTTTGCCCTGTTCGACCTTCTCAAGAAGCTTGAGGTAACGGCCTTCGTGTTCCTTCTCAATGGCGGCAACCATCTTGAACGACGCGGCAAGCTCAGGGAAGCCTTCTTCGGCTGCTTCTTTGGCAAACTGGGCGTACATTTCGGTCCATTCGTAATTTTCGCCGCTGGCGGCGTCCTTCAGGTTGACGTCGGTGGTGGGAACCGCGCCGCCATGAAGCCACTTGAACCAAAGCTTTGCGTGTTCCTTTTCGTTGGAAGCGGTTTCTTCAAAAATATCCGCAATCTGGTTGAACCCTTCCTTCCTTGCAGCGGAAGCATAATACGTATACTTGTTACGCGCCATGCTTTCACCGGCAAAAGCGGTTTCAAGGTTCTTGAGTGTTTTCGTTCCTGCCAAATCTTTCATGCCTAATGTACCTCCATACATATGTTAATTGTTTTTTGCTGCCGCTTTCTTTTCGCACGTTTTACAGGTGCCATAAAAAACCATACTGCATGCAGATACGTTAAGCCCCGTGTTTTCCGCCACCACGCCGCAAATATCCGGCAGGGCAGAGGTGGGAATGTCTGTTATGCTACTGCAGTGTGTACATATCATATGTTGATGACCGTCATTTTTGTCATCAAAACGATCGGCTTGACCGGGTATGGAAATACGCATCACCATGCCGCCATCCACCAGCTGGTTTAGGTTGCGATAAACGGTGGCTAGGCTGATGGTTGGGTTTTCCGCACGCACCAAGGCATACAGTTCGTCTGCCGTAGGGTGAATGTGATGGCGACGCAGCTGCGACATGAGTAGTTCCCGTTGTTTTGAATAAATCATTTATTTTCTCCAAAGAATAATAATTATTCTTCCATTGTTATTGTTAAACAGAATCAACAATTTGTCAAGACGATATTTTAACTAGAATTTTATTATAACGGACGGAAAACTTTTTGACAAGAGTGCAAAAAGAATTTTAGTTACAAAAAAAGTTAAAGAATTAGGCAAAAAGAAAGAAATGTAACCATGCATATTCTGTGGCGAAAAAGCAGATCCTCTTGAATTCTTTTTGCTGCGGAAAACGTGCACGGTAGGACGTCCGTTGCATTTCGCAGGGTACTGCACTATAATAGGCTTTACAACGGAGGTGTTGTGATGTTGGAAATATTTGAACAGGCTTCAAAAGCCGTTGAGGAACTTTTTGCAGTAGCCGACAATCTGAAAGAAGGGGATATCATCGTCGTCGGGTGTTCCACGAGCGAGGTTGCGGGCAAGCGTATCGGTACTGGGTCATCCGAGGAAATTGCGCATACGCTCATGGACGCCATCCTTCCCGCGGTCAAGCGTCGCGGACTTTATTTGGCGGTGCAATGCTGCGAACACCTCAACCGTGCGCTCGTCGTGGAACGGCAATGCATGGAGCGCTACGATTTACAGCAAGTTTGGGTGCGACCGCAGCTTCACGCGGGTGGTGCAATGGCGATGCGTTCGTACGAGCTGTTTGATGCGCCCGTCATGGTTGAGGATCTTCGCGGTTTGGCGCGCGCCGGTATCGACATTGGCGATACGCTCATCGGCATGCACCTAAGATGCGTGGTGGTTCCCGTTCGGCCAAGCTGCCGCAAAATAGGCGAGGCAAACCTTGTGATGGCACGCACGCGTCCCAAATATGTAGGCGGTCCTCGCGCGATTTATGAGGAAAACGCACCGCGTTGATTGTCTGAATGATTTATAAGTAAAAAAAATACTTATTGCATTTTTTAACAAGCTCGCTTATAATAAAAAAGGTTATTCGAAATCTAAGGGTCTGTGGTTGTAAGTCGATGCCAGTCGCAGGCGAAACGATCCACATAAGCCGGCAAAATCGCCGGTGAACATGGTGCGGCTTAGATGTCAGTCCGGCCGGGGAGCCTTTCCCCGAGAGAAGTTGCAGTGGGCGGCCTATGGCCTAGTAGCGAAGCTTCCAGCCGGCGGGTGTGGGGTCAAAGACCAGGTCAGCCTTAATTTTGGAAACCAAAAAATTATTTTTCACAAGGGGATTTTCTCAAATGTTCGAAGACAAAGTGTTGGTGTGCAAGGATTGTGGTGCGGAATACGTTTTCTCCGCTGGCGAACAGGAGTTCTACGCGGAAAAAGGCTTCCAGAATGAGCCCATCCGCTGCAAGGCGTGCAGGAATAACCGCAAGAGCCAGCGCAATGGTGAGAGGGAAATGTACGACGCAGTTTGCGCGCAGTGCGGCGCCCCCACCAAGATCCCGTTCGTTCCCAAGAACGACAGGCCCATCTATTGCAGCGCCTGCTTCCAGAACCGCAAGGGGATGTAAGCAAGCAGACCAAACGACCGGTGCCTAAGCTTTCGGTACCGGAAAACATTCGCCCCCCGTTATGGGGCTAATCCCCTTTGTTCCGCAGTGCGGATAAATCGGTGTATTAGAAAAGGCAATCAAAAAGCTCCGTTTTCGGAGCTTTTTTGCGTTGCGCGGAATGGACTGCAAAACCGAGCATGGCGGCGGTTGAAGCGGATGGGGAGTCGTGGTATAATGGCTGCAAGCAGCCATTATACTTTCTATTTTTATGCGCGTGTGACCTTTGACCTTTCGGTCAAACGCACATGCGCGGATTCTACCATATTCGCTTTCCTACTTATGGTAGATTAGCCTACAAGCAGCCATTGTAAAGATTATCTTTATGCGTGTGCGATTTTTGGACTTTCGGCCGAGCACACATGCGCAAATATACCATAGGCGCACCGCTTCTATGGTATATTTTTATGGTACACACAGGTGTTTGCGCCGCGGCAAGAATGCGGCATAAAAAGCAGGGAGGATTTTCTATGAAAATCACAGGCATACGGCTTGGGCTCATTTCCGTACCGCTTCGCGTGCCGTTTAAAACGGCCCTTCGCACGGTGGAAAGCGTGGAAGACGTGATCGTTGAGCTTCATACGGACTGCGGAAGTATAGGCTACGGTGAGGCGCCGCCCACGGGCGTAATCACGGGGGATACGCAAGGCTCTATCCTCGGCGCGTTGCGCGACCATATCGGCAAGGTTTTAATCGGCCGAGATGTAGAAGATCTTGAAGGCGCGCTTCTTGCGCTCAACGCCTGCGTCGTCAAGAACACCAGCGCCAAGGCCGCCGCTGATATGGCGCTTTATGACCTGTACGGCAAGCTTTATAAAATGCCTGTTTATAAGCTTCTGGGCGGTGGAAAATCAAACATCGTTACGGACATTACCATCAGCGTCAACGACCCCGAGGAGATGACGCGGGATACCATAGACGCGGTAAAGCGAGGCTACGACTGCTTAAAGATCAAAGTTGGCAAGGATGCCGCTATGGACCTTAAACGCCTGATCGCTGTGCGCAAGGCGGCGGGGAAGGATGTTCTCATCCGAATCGACGCGAACCAGGGCTGGACGCCCAAGGAGGCCGTGCGCGTACTGTCGCACATGGAGGATCAGGGGCTTGACATCGAATTTGTGGAGCAGCCTGTAAAGGCGCACGATTTTGAAGGGCTCAAGTATGTAACCGAGCATGTGAGCATCCCCGTGCTGGCGGATGAAAGCGTATTTTCTCCGGAAGATGCATTTACCATCATGCAAATGCGTGCCGCCGACCTTGTAAACATCAAGTTGATGAAATGCGGCGGCATTTACAACGCCTTGAAAATCGCCGCGGCGGCGGAGGTTTACGGTGTGGAATGTATGATTGGCTGTATGCTTGAAGCAAAGGTGAGCGTAACGGCGGCAGTCCATCTCGCGTGTGCCAAGCGCGTAATCACCAAGGTCGATCTCGATGGCCCGGTGCTTTGCAGCACCGACCCTGTTGAAGGCGGCGCGATCTTTCAAGAAAAAGACATTTCGCTTACCGATACTCCGGGCTTGGGCATTACCGGCATCGCAGGTGTACGCTACCTCGACGCGTAAAGGCTGCGTTCCCGCAACAACAATCAATAAGAATCGTTGCGAAAAAACGGCTGCCGCATTTTGTGCGGCAGCCGCAGTTTGTTTTGAGAAAAGGAAGCTGAAGCAAGCCCGGCGGAGCTATACGCCAAAGAGATCCCCGCAGGAGAGAATGGTTCCGGTGCCGCCCACGCGCACCACTTTTGTTTCGCCGCGCCGCACAAGCGTGGTCAAAACCGAAGATGGCCGCTGCATGGCCTCGCCCTGAACGAAGCGGTTTACGGTATCAAACTCCACCAGCCCGTGGCGGTATAAGTAATAGGTGAGCGCTCCGTTCGAGGTGCCGGTGGCGGCTTCTTCGTTGATGCCGTAAACGGGCGCAAAGTTGCGGCAATAGGCGCAAACACCATCGCTGCCGAGTGCAAACGCGTGGATGCCCACCACGTTGTGCTTAAGCGAAAGCGCGGAAATCGCCTTAAAATCGGGCACGATGTCGTTTAAAACCTCGCGGTCGGTCACGGCAACCATAATATCGGGCAGTCCGGCGGAGATGATTTCCGGCATCAACTTCATGGGCATGTCCATAGGGGTAATGCCAAGCGCTCCGTAAAGCGCGCCTAAGTCACGAGCGCCGATTTTCGAAAGGCTTACGGGGGAGGCCATGTCCATCCAAACGCTGTCGGCGAGTACGTCAACCTTGAGCATACCGGCGTTTGTTTTAACGTCGCAGGTGCTGCCGGGTTTCACAATTCCCGCATGTCGAAGCGCTGTAAAGGCGGCGATGGTTGCGTGCCCGCAAACGGAAACTTCATTGACCGGGGTAAAGTAGCGTATAGAAAAAAAGTCATCGTCATACTGCACAAAGGCGGTTTCGCTGTAACGAAGCTCTGCTGCAAGGTAACGCATATAGCGGTCGGTAAGCGGCGAATCGGACAAAACAACGCCCGCAGGGTTGCCGCCGAACAGGGATTGTGAAAAAGCATCTACGATGTATAAACGCACGTCGTCACCTCGAAGCAAGTGATAGCATGGAAGCAATGTGAATATGGTATAAGTATAACGTTTCAGCAAATGTGCTGTGCACGTGGCGTCCGCGAAACCCGTGCATAGGGCAGCATTCGCCAAAATACCTTCGCGCCGCCTACAAAAAGGGAGGCAAAGCGGCAAGAAACTGCACTTTGTTTATTATAGCATAATGTTTGTATGGTTGACACTAAAAATACGAGTGTTATAATATTTTGGGTTCGTAGCAACTAACTATACATGTTGTGTCACTCGGAGGCTCGTATGCAGAAGATGCAAAGAAAAACATTGGCGGAACTTGCGGCAGGGGAAAAGGGCCATGTCTATTCGGTGGATGCTTCCGATGCGCGCATCAAACGCCGGATTGTGGATATGGGAATTACGCCCGGCACGCAGATCGAAGTGGTGAAGCTTGCGCCCATGGGCGACCCCATCGAGCTTTCTCTGCGCGGCTACGAGCTATCCCTTCGGCGCGACGATGCGCTTCACATTATGCTGATGAGCGAGAGTGAACAAAAGGAGCTTCAGAAAAGGCTCATTCTAACAAAAAGGGAGCAGGAGCTTCGCGGGCGCGAACTTTTGCACGAAATGAACCACAAAAGCAACCTGGACCGCGGCGAGCACGAGCGCGCCGCCACCCTAACGGAATTTATAATTGATCACGAAAGCTGCTGTGGGATGAAGGGGGCGCCCTGTGCCGCAAAGCAGGCCATAGACAACCAGCCGGTAAAGCTGGCGCTTGTTGGTAACCCCAATTGCGGGAAGACAACGCTTTTCAATGCCATGACCGGAAGCCGCGAATATGTGGGCAATTGGCCGGGCGTGACGGTGGAAAAAAAGGAAGGCAAGGTAAAGACTTCAAAGCGAAACGGTGCAAAAGGCGAGCTTTGCACGCACGGGCATGAAATGACGCTTGTTGATTTGCCGGGCATCTATTCGCTTTCTCCTCATTCGATGGAGGAACTGATTGCCCGCAATTTTATTATTGAAGAAAAGCCGGATGCCGTGATCAACATTGTGGATGGCACAAATCTTGAACGCAACCTTTATCTTACGGTACAGCTTTTGGAGCTTGAACGCCCCATGATCATTGCGCTCAACATGATGGACGAGGTGCAAAAAAACGGCGATACGATCGACTGCAAAAGGCTTTCGCTGGAGCTTGGCATTCCGGTGGTTCCCATCAGCGCGCGAACGGGCGAGGGAATCGGCGAGCTTGTGGAAAGCGCGCAAAAGCTTTTGCATGCGGTACATACGCAGTTTCATGAGGGCTTCCGCATCGAGCCGGACGATGTTTATGACGACTTGACACACATTGAGCATCACCGCATCGGCGAGCTTGTGGAACCGTACGTGAAAAAAACTGGTTTTCCGCTGCACTGGGCGGAAATCAAACTTCTCGAGGGCGACGAAATCGTCATGAAGGCACTTGCGCTGCCCGACGGCGTACGGCGGCAGGTGAATACCATCGTAAAAAGCTATGCCGTTACAAGCCCCCTTGGTGACAACGAAACCATGGTGGCAGACAGCCGCTACCGCTACATCGAAAAGGTATGTGCGGTAGCGCTCAAGCGCGCGCCAAGGCGGGCGGGCGGTAACCTTTCGTATAAAATCGATGCGGTTTTGACCAACAAGTTTCTTGCGCTGCCCGTTTTTCTTCTCATTATGCTGGCGATTTTCGCATTTACGTTTTCCACGGTCGGCGCATGGCTTTCCGACGGAATGGGCACGCTCGTCGACGAGGCGGTGGCGCCGTATGTGAAAACCGCTTTGGAAAATGCAAGCGCCGGCGGGTGGTTTGTGAGCCTCATCTGCGACGGCATCATCAAGGGCGTAGGGAGCGTACTCACGTTTTTACCGCAGATTGCCCTGCTGTTTTTGTGCCTGTCCATTTTGGAGGACAGCGGGTACATGAGCCGCATCGCCTTTATTATGGATAAACCCATGCGCCGCTTCGGACTTTCCGGTAAAAGCTTCATTCCGCTTTTGATGGGCTTTGGCTGTACGGTGCCAGCGTCTATGGGTGCGCGCACCATGGAAAACATGAAGGACAAGCGCATGACCATTTTGCTGTTGCCCTTCATGAGCTGCTCTGCGAAGCTCCCCGTATACGGGCTGATTGCGGGCGCGTTTTTTGGCAGAGGAAGCGTTTTTGTGATCTTCGGGTTGTACCTTATTGGCATCGTGCTCGGTATTCTTTCGGGTTTCCTTTTTAAGGACGTGCTTTTTCGGGGCAAGGATGCGCCGTTTTTAATTGAGCTGCCGCCTTACCGCGTGCCGACGCTGAAAAATACTTTGATGCATGTGGGCGAGCGCGTTGGGCACTTCTTAGAAAAAGCGGGCACCATTATTTTTGCCATGAGCGTGCTTTTGTGGTTTTTGCAAAGCTTTGACCTTTCGCTTCACATGGTGGACACCCCGGCAAAGAGCATCCTCGGCAAGGTCGGTACGCTCATCGCCCCTGCATTTTTGCCGATGGGGCTTGGCGCGTGGCAGGTTGCGGTGGCGCTCATTACGGGCATTGTGGCGAAGGAAGCGGTGGTTTCCGCGCTTGCCATGTTTTACGGGTTTTCGGCCGCGGCGGGTGACGGTATTGTGCAAACCGCGCTTTCGGCCACATTTTCGCCGCGGAGCGCGCTGAGCTTCCTTGTGTTTGTGCTCATTTATCCGCCCTGCATGGCAGCCATTTCCACCATGCGGCGTGAGCTTGAAAGCCGCGCGTATACGGTGCTTGCGGTTTTGTACCAGATCATAGTCGCATACGTTGCGGCGCTTGGCGTATACTGGATCGGAGGGGTTTTTGTCTGATGGAGGTTTTGTTTTACGGGATCGCGGCAATCATCGTTGCGTGGAGCGTTTATAACCTCGTCCGCGCGGTGAAAAATGCCAAAAAAGGCTGCGGCTGCGGTTGTGCCGGGTGCAACAAAGATTGCGCGCAGCGCGGGCAAAAGAAATAACGTGGCGATTTTGCTCCCAACAATTCACAAAAATTACGCGATTGTGGCAGGATTTTATGTTATCCTTGAAGAACAACAAGTGAAAGCGCTGCGTAAGCGGCGCCGGAAAGGGGAATAAAACGATGCGTATTTCAATCATTGGCAAAAACATCGAAATCTCCGAACATCTCCGCAAGCTTGCAACCGATAAAGTGCAGAAGCTTGACAAGTACTTCCCCGAAAACACGGAAGCGCATGTTGCCATGTCCGTGGAGCGTTACCGCCACATTGTGGAAGTAACCATCCCGTATTCCGGTGGCATCATCCGCGGCGAAGAAGTCACGGGCGATATGTATGAGTCCATCGACCGCGTGCTCGATAAGCTCGAGCATCAGATCGTCCGCTATCGCACCAAGCTCGAAAAAAACCTCCGCGCGGGCGCGTTCAAGCAATGCGGCCCCGAATTGCTGGAGCATACGGAAGATGGCGAGGAGCCGGAAGAAAAGCGCGTGGTGAAGGTGAAGCATTTTAACCTCAAGCCCATGACGGTTGATGAGGCGATGCTGCAAATGGAGCTTTTGGGCCATTCCTTCTACATGTTCACCAACGGTGAAACCGGCCAGGTTAACGTAATCTATCAGCGCAAGGACGGCAACTACGGCCTGATTGAGCCTGAATATTAAACGTGGGTTTTGCGGAGGGGGCGCCAAGCGCCCCCTCGTTTCTCAAAAAAGTGCCGCAAGGCACTTTTTTGTTGCATAGGTTTTTGACGGTTCAAAAACGCTTTCAAAACTTCACTTCGAATCGTGCTGAAAACCGGGCAAAATGGGCGTCAAATGGTGCGTGTTTCATACGCGAAAGGAATTTTTACAAACGGGTGTTGTAACTTGACCGCGCGGGGGATATAATCAAACCCATCACCCCCATGCGGTTAGGCGCATGAGGGCATATGTGCGTGGAGGAAGCTATGTTTATCGTGGTAGGTTTGGGGAACCCGGGGCGGGAGTACGCGCGGACGCGCCACAACATCGGCTTTATGACGCTTGACGTACTTGCCGACCGCTTCAGCATCGACATCCGCAGGCATAACTTCAAGGCGGTGTTTGGCGAAGGGTACATCGGCGGCGTGAAGGTTGTGCTTGCTAAGCCCGAAACCTACATGAATAACTCAGGGTTTTCCGTGATGGAGATCATGAATTTCTACAAGTGTGAGCACAGTGAGCTCATCGTTGTATACGATGACATCGACCTACCGCTTGGTTCCATACGCATCCGCGAAAAAGGAAGCTCCGGCACGCACAACGGAATGAAAAGCATCATATACAGCCTCGGTTACGACGATTTTCCGCGCGTGCGCGTCGGCATCGGCCGCGCGGGGGAAACGGAAAACCTCGTAGGGCACGTTCTTGGCGCACCGGGAAAAGAGGAGGCTGAACAGCTTTCAACCGCAATAAAAAATGCCGCGGATGCCGTGACGCTGATCGTCGGCGGGCAGCTAAACAAAGCACAGGAGCTTTATAACATCAAACCGAAAAAAGAAAAAGGCGTGAAGGCGCAGGACGGGGCGGAGCAACGCGATGACACTTGAACACCACCCGCTCATCCGTGCGCTTTCGGGCTATACGGAATATGAAAGGCTGTTGGGCGCGCTCTTAAAAGGAGAGGGCGCTTTCAGTGTTTTTGGCCTTGGGGAAGCGCATAAGGCGCATATGAGCGCTGCACTTTTTCATAACGCAAACAAAAGCGTGCTGCTTGTGACCGCGAACGAGAGTTCCGCCGCAAAGCTTTTCGCGGAGATGAGCGCGCTTACAAAGGATGTGTATCATTTCCCGGCCCGCGAAATCCCACTTGCGGGTAAGGGCTTTATTTCCTCAAGCGGGTTGAGCGCGCGCAGGGTGGAGGCGCTTTACGCGCTGTGCGAGGGCAAACACATGGCGGTTGTAGCCTCTGCGGAGGCACTTTTGCAGCGCCTTGCGCCGCCGGAGGCGATTGCAGAAGCTTCGTACATCCTCAAAGCCGCGCAACGCGTGGAACCGCGTGAGCTCATCAAAAACCTTGTAGAAGCCGGCTACGAGCGCGTGGAGCTATGTGAAGGCAAAGGGCAGGTGGCGCTTCGCGGCGGCTATGTGGATGTGTTTCCCATTACGAGCGAGAACCCCGTTCGCATTGAGTTTTTTGACGACGAAATCGACACCATGCGCGAGTATGACCCGCTCACGCAGCGTTCCATCAAAAACGTGGAAAGCGTACTTCTGCCGCCGGCAAACGAGGTGCCGCTTGATGCGGCAGCGCGGCAGCGCGGGCTTCTTGCGCTTGCAAAAAGGCAGGGGTTTTCAGAGGAATGTGAAACGCTCAAAGCGGGCGGCACACCGCGCGGCGTGGAGGCGCTTCTGCCGTTTTTCTACAAAGCGGAAACGACGCTTTTGGACTATTTTCCAAAGGGTTCTTTTATCGTTATTGACGAACCGCCGCGCGTGGAGGAAACCGCCAACGCTGTATATGACGAGTTTATCGAAAACGCCGGCCTTCTTTTGATGTCAAAAACCATTGAGCCTGAGCAGGCGGAGCTTCTTTGCTTGCCGCAAACCATGCTCAAGCACCTCGATACGCCGCGCACGGCCATGCTTTTCGCGTTTACACGTACCTTTGCGCCCATCGCGCCAAAGGGGCTTTTCCGCTTTGAAACACGCCCCGCCACAAAGTATCTGGGTGGCGAGGAAATTTTAAAGGAAGACATAACTGCTTGGCGGCGCAATGCGGAAACGGTGCTCATCTACGCGGGCGCGCACGCAAAACGCCTGCAGGATCGGCTCATGGACCTAGGCGTGTTCGCGTCGTTCACGGAAAGCCTGAAAAGGGATGTTGTGGCAGGCGAGTTCCTCATTGTGGGCGAATCCATCGAAAAGGGCTTTTGCTACCCCGAAATCAAGCTCAATGTCATCAGCGAGGCAGAGCTTTACGGTGAAACCACCAAAAAGGGTGCGCCCCTTAAGCACAAACGCCCGCAGCTTGCGTTTTCGGAGCTCTCCGTGGGTGATCTTGTGGTGCATGAAACGCACGGTATTGGGCGTTTCGTGGGCGTGCAAACGCTTCGCGTGGGCGATGTGGAGCGCGATTACCTGCACCTTTCCTATGCTGGAGGGGATAAGCTTTACATTCCAACCGATCAGCTCGACCGCGTGCAGAAGTACATCGGCGGCGACGAAAACGCGCAAAAGCTATCAAAGCTCGGGAGCGGAGAATGGCAAAAAACCGTAAGCCGCACACGCGAAAGCGTGAAAAAGCTCGCGTTCGACCTTGTGAAGCTATATGGCGAGCGGCAAAAGCGCAAAGGCTTCCGCTTTTCACCGGATTCGCAGTGGCAAACGCGGCTTGAGGAAAGCTTCCCTTACGACGAAACGCCCGATCAGCTCACCGCCATCGCGGAAATTAAGCG